>JAOAIN010000177.1 GCA_026414685.1 Candidatus Goldiibacteriota bacterium | reverse complement strand
ATATATACCTTGCTGCTTCATAAGTTGAAATTGGATTATATTTAAAATGTTCGGCAGGAACAGAAGTTATATAACCTGCTTTTGCAAGGGTATAAAAATATTCATAAATTTCATCATTACGCGGTACTATCAGATTTTCAGAGGTAATTGCTAAGGAAGGAAAAATTAAAAAGATAAGAAAAATTATAATCAATATATTCTTTCTCATACCCATCTCCTTATATATAATATTTAATTAATAAAACCTAAAAAATATTAAAATAATTATTTAATAATGTCAATAAAATTTTTCTTTATTTTTACGTATAAACTAAAACTTTTTGATATCAAAAATCTCTTGTTTTTTCGTAACTTTATAATGCATAAAAATTCATAAGGTTGCATAGAATTTTAAAAATCTTCACATCTTCAGATCTTCAAATCTTTGAATATTTTGATCTTCAGATTTAATTCTAAAAGTGAAAATCCTATAGTAATCTTAAGAAGGTTTATCATCTGACATTTTTATCCTAAATTATATCACTGCTTCCAGTAATTTTCTGGTATAATCACTTTCTGGTTTTTTATAAATTTTATTCACCAATCCATTTTCAACTATTTTACCATGATGCATCACAATTATTTCATCAGCTATTAATTTTACAATTCTTAAATCATGGGTGATGAAAATCACTGTTATTCCTTTTTTATTAAGGTCATATAATAATTTTAGTATCTGCGCCTGTATTGAAACATCAAGTGATGATACAGGCTCATCTGCAATTATTAATTCTGGTTTCATGACAAGCGCCCTTGCTATTACCACCCTCTGTCTCTGCCCTCCTGACAGTTCATATGGATATTTATTTATGATATCTTCTTTCAAACCTACATCTTTTAAACACTTTAGAATCTCAAGTTGAAGTTCTTTTTCTGATAAAGCAAAATGAAAAATTATTGGTTCTACCAGGATATCTTTTATTTTCATTCTCGGATTTAAAGAGTTATAGGTATCTTGAAATATATATTGAACCTGCCTTCTGGTTTCTTTGTCTTTATAATTAATTTTTTCACCTTTATAAAATATTTCACCATCGTAATCTTCTAATCCAGCAATACATCTTGCAATGGTTGTTTTGCCAGAACCTGACTCACCCACAATTGCAAGAACTTTCCCTTTTTTTAGTTCAAAAGAAACATCATCAACTGCGATAACAGTTTGTTTTGTCCCAGTAAATAATCTTTCAACTCTAAAAACTTTTTTTAAATTTTTTATTGACAATATATTCATCTGTTAACTTTTTCTAAATATTCGCTAAGAATATTCGTAAAAAATGTTTCTATATTTTTAGCGAACGTTTTTAACAAACATTGGTTGCAAATATCGGTAGAGAACATTCTTTTACATAGGGAAAAAACATCTCACACTTTTTTTCATCTCTGGATGCTGCAGTCCACATCTTTTTTTGGCTTTAAAACATCTTTCATAAAAATAACACCTGTTCAACATAATACGTAAATCAGGCACTTCGCCTTTTATTAAAATAAAATCACCCTTCTTCTTATTTATATCAGGTATTACCTTAAACAGCTGATAGGTATATGGATGATGGCTTTCTTTTATTGATTTTATTTTTGCATCTTCAACGATTTCTCCAGCATACATCACAATTATCCTATCTGCCATGTATGTTGCAAGATTTAAATCATGCGTTATAAGCAATAGTGTCAAATTTCTTGTTTTCTTTAAATTTCTTAAAAGATTTATAATCTGTAATTGAACTGTGACATCAAGAGCTGTTGTCGGCTCATCCGCGATAAGAACAGGTGGATTACAGGATAAAGCAATCGCTATCATTACCCGCTGCTGCTGTCCACCGGATAATTGATGAGGATATGAATTATAAACTCTTTTAATATCTTCAATACCTGTTTCCTTTAATAAAAATAATCCTATATTTTCAATCTGTTTTCTATCTAAATTTTTATTATGAGCGAGTATTGTTTCTTCTATCTGTTCTTTCACAGTAAAAACTGGATTTAAATATGCTGCTGGTTCCTGAAATATAATACCTGCAACTTTACCCCTTATTTCAGACAACTCATCATTGAATTTATCCAAAATATTGATACCGTTGATTTGAACATTACCTTTTATTTCTGCATTTTCAGGTAGTAATTTTAAAAGCGAATTAGCAAGTGTTGATTTTCCACATCCAGATTCACCGACTATGGCAACACATTCTCCTTTTTTAACTTTGATATTTATATCTTTCAAAGCATGTACATATTCATTTTTTGAAATCTTATAACTCACATATAAATCTTTTATATCAATAATATTTTCGTATATCATTACAAATTCTCTTTTCTAATTTTTGGATTTAAATAATCGCGCAAACCCTCCCCAAGCATATTAAAACCAAAAACAGATAAAAAAATTGCAAGACCAGGATAAGCAACCATCCACCAAGCAGAATGTATGTAGTCCTTGCCAGCTGTTAAAATATTTCCCCAACTAGGCTCAGGTGGCTGTACCCCAAGCCCTAAAAAAGAAAGTCCTGATTCTATCAAAATCGCACCTGAAATACCAAAAGTCATATAAACAAAAACAGGAGATAATGCATTGGGTAAAATATGTTTTATTATTATATTTCTATTTCGTAAACCAATAAGCCGTGCGGCATCAACAAATTCTGCTTTTTTAAGTTTCATAACCTCTGCTCTCATTATACGCGCAATATCTGTCCAGGATGTAAGACCAATAATAAACATTATATTAAAAATAGAAGGACCTAAAAATACAACCAGCATTAATATTAAAAATAATGTGGGGATAGTTAAAACAATATCCACAAATCTCATTATGATATTATCAATTACACCTCCAAAATAACCTGAAATTGCCCCAAGGATTATTCCTATAAAAGCCGATATTAAAACCGCAATTAGTCCAACACTCATTGATATTCTTGCACCATATAACATACGGGTGAAAACATCCCGTCCGTATTCATCAGTTCCCATTAAATGCTTTGCTGATGGTGGTTGCAAACGTTCAAGAATATTCTGCTCTTTATAATCATATTTAGATAAAAAAGGGGCAAAAACAGCCATCATGACAAGTAGGCAGATAATTGTAAGTCCTGTCAAAATCATTTTATTCATATATTAACCTCAAATGGCTTTATTAAATTCATTAAAAATGCTCACAATACTAGTCAACTATTTAGCTATATAACATTAAATTTTATCTTTAAATCTTTTATCTAGCATCTTGAATTGTTTTTATTTGTATCTAATTCTTGGGTCTACAACCGCATATAATACGTCAGCAATCAAATTTCCAAGTATTGTTAAAAATGCTGCTATTGTGACCACACCCATTATAACAGGATAATCAAAAGACATAGCAGCCTCATAAGCGAGCCGGCCCATACCAGGCCATGCAAAAATTGTCTCAAAAATAAAACTGCCACCAATAAGCCCTGGCAGAGATAATCCAAGAAGTGTAATAAGCGGTAGTAAACTATTTTTCAATGCGCATCTATAAATAACTTTTTTCTCAGGCAATCCCTTTGCATATGCTGCTTTTATATATTGTTGGGATAGTGTATCAACCATGCTTGATTTTACGTATCTTGAAATATATGCAAGTCCACCAAAAGACGTTACAAAAACAGGCAAAATTAAATGTGACAAAATATCAAATATCTTTTCAAAAAAATTCATCTCTTCAAAATCAATTGATTTCATTCCTGATATGGGAAGTAATTCAAGTTTCACGCCAAAAAACAACATTAAAATAAGTGCAAGCCAGAATGCCGGCATAGAATAACCGATAAAGGTAAAAATCATCATTAATCTATCATAAAAAGAATTTCGCCTCACAGCTGAAGTCACACCTATTATTATTCCAAAAGAAAAAATTAAAAATAAAGATATAATATTTAGTAGCAATGTTGCAGGCAAACGTTCTAGTATTTTATCCATAACTGGTCGGTTATCAATGAATGATTCGCCAAAATCAAGTTTTATAAATCTTTTCAACCATTCAAAATACTGGACATGCAAAGGTTTATCAAGACCATAAAGTTGTCTTAATCTTGCAAGAGAATCAGGAGACGCTCTAGTATCCATCTGCATATTTATTTTTGTAAATTCACCCGGAGTTAAATGAATAATTATAAAAGTAATAAGAGTTATACCTATAAGCATCGGTATTAATAAAATTATTCTTTTAAAAATATAATTTTTCATATACTCCCCAAAATAAACCCATAAAATCAATAGAGACAGGTTTTAAAACCTGTCTCTATAATATTTTTCAAATTATTATTAAATTATCCTTTTAATCCACTTGTTGCAACACCTTCTATGAAATACCTCTGTCCAAAGAAGAAAACTATAAGTATGGGTAAAAGCACAATAGTGGATGCAGCCATCATCAGATTGTAATCTGTGCCATACATTGTTGTAAATGTTTGTAAACCGAGAGCCAATGTATAATTTGAAGTGCTGTTCAAATAAATAAGAGGATTTAAAAAATCATTCCAATTATAAACAAAACCAAATATTGCAACAGTTGCAAGAGCAGGTTTCACAAGTGGAAGCAGTATTATTGAAAAAATTTGAAAATAATTGCAGCCATCTATTTTTGCAGCATCATCAAGTTCATAAGGAATGGTCATGAAAAACTGACGCATGAGAAATATATTAAAAGCTCCGCCACCAAAATAAGTTGGAACAATTAAAGGAGCAAAAGTATCAATCCAACCAAGATATTTAAATAATATAAATGTAGGAATCATTGTTACCTGAACAGGTATCATCATTGTGCTTATCATTATTAAAAATAAAACATCTCTACCTGGAAATCTGAAACGCGCAAAAGCATAGGCAACAATCGTAGAACTCAATAAAACACCCGTAATACCAAAAACGGTAATTATTATGGTATTTAAAAGATATCTATTAAAAGTTTCATCAAGTGCTTCTGGAGCCCATGCCTTTACATAATTCTGCCATTGTGGATTGATTCTTACAAGTTTTGTACCAGGTTTAACTATGTCACCATCTTTTACAAAAAGTTTAATATTTTCTGGTAGTTGATATTGTTTTATAAGTGCTCCGTTTTCATCAACAACCTGTAATATTTTTGTTTTATCATCATGTTCTATGATTTTCACTATGCCCTGTTTTGGCATTGTTGCAATTACTTGACCTTTTGTTATCTTAGTTCTCTTTTTTACCAAAACAGTAGCACTCTCGGGTATTACATGATGGAAATTATCAATAGTAATAATCCTGGTGCCATCATCTCTTTTTGAAAATTCAGCAATACCATCTCTTTGAGATTTAATATTCAAATCATAATTCAAAGTAATGGTAGATATCGGGATCCATTTTGGGGGTATTGTGAAAATTTCTTCTGGAGTTTTTAAAGATGTCACAATCATCCAGACAAGAGGCACAACAAATATCAAAGCGCCTGCCCATGCTATAACATACAAAATCCCGCTTATTATGAAATTCTGCTTTTTTTTACTCTCCCAGAAAGAAATTTTTTTCGTTTCATCCATCTTTTGCCTCCGGAATATTTTAAAATTATTTTTTCAATTCTCCTTCATAATGTACCCAACCACCAGCAAGCTTAAATTGTAGCAAAGTAAAAATAAGAATTATAATAAATAAAACCCATGCAAGCGCAGAAGCATAACCCATATTATGAAATTTAAAAGCATGCTGGTATATATATAAAACAAGAACCAGGGTTGAATCAGATGGACCACCCTGCCCACCAGTCATAACATACACTTGTGTAAAAATCTGAAAGGACCAGACAATGCTCATTATTAAATTAAAAAATATAACTGGAGTAAGCATTGGTATTGTGATATGTCTGAATTTTCCCCATAATCCAGCACCATCAATTTCTGCAGCCTCATATAACTGTTGGGGAATACCCTGCAATCCAGCAAGATAAATAATCATATTACCACCAACACCCCATAAACTCATAATAATTAACGCTGGCTTTGACCAGGTCTCATCAGCAAGCCATAGCGGTCCTTTTATGCCAAATAAACTGAGTGCATAATTGACTAGTCCAAAATCAGGATTTAATAACCACATCCAAATGATAGCAGATGCAACACCTGCTGTAACAGATGGAAGATAGTAAATCGTCCTCAATAATCTAACTGTTTTCCATTTCTGATTCATAAGTAAAGCAACTGCTATTGAACCAATAATGCCAAGTGGAACTGAGAAAACAGTATAATAAAAAGTATTATATAAACTAGCCCAAAACCGTTTATCTGATGTGAACATTTTTATAAAATTATCCAGTCCAACAAATTTTGGTGGTTGAATTAAATCCCATTCACAAAATGATAAAATCAATGAAGCAATAATGGGACCACCAACAAAAAATATCATACCAAGTATCCACGGCAATAAAAAAACATATCCCCATATTGCCTCATGAGTTGACATACTTATTTTACTCTTTTTCTCCATTCATTACCTCCGTTTAAACAACATATATGAAAATCGTCTAATTACTTTCAACTTTTAATTTTCAACTACTTGATTTATTCAAAATAATTTTCATTTATTTCTGGGACTAGTTCTTTTATTACTTTTGCAGCTTTTTCTTTACCACTCCATATTTTATCAAAAGCTGGTGCAATCATCCCAACGTTTATTTGTTCCCACTCTGGCATCAAAGGCATAAAAGTGATATATTTAACAGCTTTTAAAACTATATCTTTATGTTTTGGTGGTTTATCATCTAGGAAATATTTTGATTTGGCTATATCAATCATAGCAGGCTGTGCCAATCCTGTTTGAGCTAGTTTTATTTGACCTTCACGACCCGCAAGATAGGTTACAAGTTTCCATGCTGCTTCTTTATTCTTTGATGACTTAACTATTGCATAACCAGAACCGCCTGATGGGAATCCTCTTATACCTTTGGGGCTCTTAGGAAACATTACGACATCCCATTCAAAATTTTTAATCTGCCTAAACATAGGGACTTTCCATATACCAGAGAAAAACATTGCAACTCTCTCTGACATAAACATGTCTGCAGTCCCCATCCCACCCATTGCAGTCATTTGGGATGGTGAAGGTGTTATACCATATTTATAAATCAAATCAGCTCTGAATTGAACGCCTTCTATGGATTCTTTCATATTTAAAACACATCTTCTCGGTTTTTTAACATTATCAACTATTTTTCCACCATTGCTCAATACAAATGCTTCCCATATTGGCCAATCATCAACATATCCAAATCTTGTTACCATTCCCTTTTCATCTTTCTTAACAAGCTTTTTTGCAATTTTTACCATGTCCTCCCATGTCCAGTCATCAGTAGGATACTTAAGTCCTGCTTCATCAAACATTTTTTTATTATAATATACAACGCAGATAGGAGCTATATCTCTTGGTAAAACATATAATCTATTATCAATTGTGAATCTATCTATTATTTCTGGATAAAATTGTGATTTTTTTATTGTAGTTTCTTTTTCAAGATATGGATTTAAATCTTCAAGCACACCTTTCTGTGCAAATTCTTTAAAATTGTTCACTTCAACAAAAAGCACATCAGGGGCGCTACCACCTGCAAATTGTGTTAAAACTTTTTCCATATAAGGCGGACCAGATGGTGCTCTTTCTGCACTTACTTTAAGTTTTGTATCTTTTTCAAATTTATCAACCATATCTTTTATTATTTTAATTTCAGCAACATCACCCCAATACATAAACCTTAAATCAGCTGTTTTTTTCTGACCAACACAACCAGTAAAAGCCATTAATACAATCACACAAAATAAAAAACTTAACAATCTCTTCATATTTCCCTCCTTTAAAAAAATTTTAAATATCTTTTTTATATTTTACAATTTTAAATTAAAAAGTCAAGAAAGAAAAAGTTCTTTTGTTAATATTTAGAAATTATATTTGAATAACATGCTTGTAAAATTTTTTTAAATATTTATATTTCAAATGTTTAAAATTTATACTAAACGTATTTTGCACTGATTTTTACAAAAAAAACTAAAGTATTTTTAATTTTCTATTCTCCAATACTCTAATTTGTATCAGCAGCAAGTTGTCCACAGGCAGCTTTTATATCTGCTCCTTTTTCTTTTCTTATAAATGCTTTTATTCCATGATTTATTAGTATTTTTTGAAAATTTAACACTCTTTTTTTTTCGGATTTAATAAATCCTGTATTTAAAGAACTGTTATAAGGAATCAAATTTATTTTAAAGTTAACGCGTTTCAATTTTTCAACAAGTTCCATAGCATCTCTTTCACTATCATTGATATTTTTAAAAAGTACATATTCAAATGTTATTTGTTTTTTTGTTTTTTTATTATAATATTCTGCAGCTTTAATAATTTCTTTTAATGGATATTTTTTATTAAATGGAATTAATTCACTTCGTAATTCATCTTTGACTGTTATCAGTGATATTGCTAAATTCACTTTTAAATCAGAATCTGCAATCTGTTTTATTACAGGTACAATGCCAACTGTTGAAATGGTTATCCTAGTCTGAGAAAAATTAAGACCATTTTTATCTGAAATAATTAAAATTGCCTTATATAAATTTTCCCAATTTAAAAGTGGCTCCCCCATTCCCATAAAAACAATATTTGTTAATTTATTTTTTGTTTTCTCTCTAGCAAGCATAATCTGAGAAACTATCTCTCCTGTTTCAAGATTTCTTTTAAAACCAAGCATTGCAGTTGAACAGAATCTGCAACCACAACCACAACCAACCTGCGTTGATGCACATAATGTGATTCTATCATTATCAAATAGTAAAACACATTCTATCAAAGCATCATCTTTTAACATTAAAAGATATTTCGTAGTCTCATCAATTTTTGATTTTATTTCTTTTTTTATTTCAGGCATGGATATTAAAAATTTTTCTTTTAATTTTTCTATTAAATCTTTGGGTAGATTTTTCATTTCATCAATTGATGTAATACCTTTACCATACAACCAATCAAATATCTGTTTTGCCCTATATTTTTCTGCTTTGATCTTTTGTATAAAATCTGTGAGTTCGTCTAATGTGCAGTTGTATAAATTATATGTTGTCAACACTTTTCCTCCTATATCATATATTATGTAAATTAATAATATTTCATTAATAATACCAACAAAAAAAGAATTGAACTTTAAATAAAATATTAAATTTAATCTAAAATTTAATTAACATTTTTTATAAACATCCTTAACTAACGTCTTTAACAAATATCAAACACCTTCTTTACATTTCTTTTTCTTTCTATATAATATAACTCATTAAACAAATGTAATAAAGGAGAAATTGTGAATAATAATTTTGATGTAATTGTAATAGGTGCAGGTCATGCTGGATGTGAGGCAGCACTCGCAACTGCCAGGATGGGTTTAAAAACAGCACTTTTCACAATAAATTTAGATAAAATTGCTGAAATGTCTTGTAATCCTGCTATAGGTGGACTTGCAAAAGGCCAACTTGTCAGAGAAATTGATGCTTTAGGTGGCGAAATGGCAAAAGCAGCGGATGCTACTTGTATTCAGTTCAAGGTATTGAATTCAAAAAAAGGACCCGCTGTAAGGGGCCTACGCGCCCAGGCAGATAAAATAGAATATTCAAAATATTTTAAAAATTTACTTAAAAAACAAGATAATTTGACTCTCATAGAATCAATGGTTGATGAAATTACAACAAATGATAACGGAGTAACAGGCATAATAACTTCAAAAAATGAAAAATTTTCATCCAGAGCAGTGATAGTTTCAACCGGCACTTTTCTAAATGGTGTAATTCATATAGGACTTGAATCATTTCCAGGTGGTAGAAGAGATGATCCGCCTTCTGTTAATCTTTCAAATTCTTTAAAAAAACTAGGGCTTAAACTAGGTAGATTAAAAACAGGAACAAATCCCAGGGTTGATAAAAATTCTCTGGATTTTTCAAAGTTTATTCCACAATATGGCGATGAAATACCAACACCTTTTTCTTTTACTACAGAAAAAATAGAAATAAAACAGGTTATTTGTTATCTTACAAGAACAAATGAAAAAACAAATAAAGTAATATCAGAAAATCTTGATCGTTCTCCATTATATAGTAAAACAAACAAAAAAATTTTCAGTATAGGTCCAAGATACTGCCCATCAATAGAAGATAAAGTAGTAAAATTTCCTGAAAAAACATCGCATCAGGTTTTCATAGAACCGGAATGGCGTGATTCTGATGAACTTTATTTAAACGGTCTTTCCACTTCCCTACCATTGGATGTTCAATATGCATATTTAAAAACAATTCCCGGTTTTGAAAATGTTAAAATTGTAAAACCAGGTTATGGCATTGAATATGATTTTGTTTTTCCAACACAAATATTTCCAACACTTGAAGTTAAATCAATTCCTGGATTATACCTTGCAGGACAGATAAATGGAACATCTGGTTATGAAGAAGCAGCTGCCCAAGGATTGATAGCAGGAATAAATGCAGCGGCAAAAATTAAAAAAATGGACCCGCTTATCCTTGATAGGTCACAAGCTTACATAGGTGTTATGATAGACGACCTAACAACGCAAGGTGTCACTGAACCATATAGGTTATTCTCATCAAGAGCTGAATATCGTCTGATATTACGTAATGATAACGCGGATTTTAGGCTTATAGAATATGGCAAAAAATACGGTCTTATAAATGATGAATTTTATTCTATTTACTTGCGTAAAAAAGAGTTCTATGAAAATGAAATAAGACGATTGAATAAAACCATAATTCATCCTTCAAAAGAAATTGCAGAGTATCTTGAATCTCTCGGCACCACACCTATAAAAGAACCTGTTTCTCTTTTAAGCATCTTTAAAAGGCCAGAATTATCTTACAATAATTTAAAATTTTTTACTGAAATAAAAAATGATATTTATCAACACTTTATTGATTACTTAGAAGCAGAAGTTAAATATGAAGGATATATAAAAAAACAGAATGAAGAAATAGAAAAATTTAAAAAACTTGAATCAAAAAAAATACCTGATGATTTTGATTATTATAAATTTTCTGGTTTTTCAAAGGAAGCACAGCAAAAACTATCACAGATAAGACCAAAAACAATCGGTCAGGCAAGTAGAATTCCTGGAGTTACACCCGCTGATGTAAACGTGCTTATAATATTACTAAAAAAATATGATAATCAGAAATAAATTATTTTTTATATGTCAAAGGATAATATTTTATTTTTCAAAACTAAATTTGCCCTGCCCTTCACGGAAATCCACCGGATAATCACCATCAAAGCAAGCCATACAAAATTTATCTTTTCTACCACCAACTGTTTTTATAAGCCCCTCAAGGGAAAGATAAGCAAGTGAGTCAGCTCTTATAAATTTTCTTATCATTTCAATTGTATGTGTATTGGCAATGAGTTCATTGCGTGTAGGAAAATCCATACCAAAAAAACAAGGATTTAAAATAGGTGGTGATGATATTCTATAATGAATTTCTTTTGCTCCTGCATTTCTTATCATTTTTATTATTTTCTTACTTGTTGTTCCACGAACTATTGAATCATCAACTACAACAACCCTTTTATTTTGTATTATTTCTCTGACTGGATTTAATTTCAATTTTACACCAAAATCCCTAATCTCCTGTGAGGGTTCAATAAAAGTTCTACCAACATAATGATTTCTTATAAGTCCCATATCATATTTTATACCTGTTGCCTCTGCATAACCAATTGCTGCACAAACACCAGAGTCCGGGACAGGGATTACAACATCCGCTGCAACAGGAGCTTCTTTGCCTAGCTGATTACCGAGTCCACGCCTTATATCATTCACAGATCTGTGAAATATTATTGAATCAGGCCGAGCAAAATAAATGAACTCAAAAACACACATTGCACTGCGTTGTCTCTCTGCAAATCTGATTGCCTTCATCCCTTTTTTTGAAAAAACAACCATTTCACCTGGCTCAACTGTTGCAATCCATTTTGCATTAATAAGATCAAATGCACAAGTTTCTGATGCAACAATATATGCATCATCAAGTTTCCCTATCTCTAAAGGTCTGAAACCATTTGGATCACGGGCTGCTATCAAAGTATCATTGTTCATTATAAGAAATGAAAATGCACCTTTTATCTGATTTAAAGACCACTTAACAGCATCAATAAAATTTAATTTGTTATACTTTGCTATGAGATGTATGAGAACCTCTGAATCAGCAGTAGTTTCAAAAATTGAACCTGATTTTTCAAGTTCATCTCTTATTATATCTGCATTAACAAGGTTGCCATTATGTGCAACCACAAGAACCCCATTTATGTAATTTACCCGTATTGGCTGTGCATTTTCAATAATAGATGACCCGGTGGTAGAATATCTCACATGTCCTATGGCCATTTTACCTTTTAAATATGTAAGATTCTCTTTATTGAATATCTCTGAAACTAATCCCATTGCTTTTACTTCATATGCTCTATAATTTGAATCAACAGTTACAATACCAGCGCTCTCCTGGCCCCTATGCTGTAATGCGTAAAGTCCCAGATAAGCGATGGTTGATGCCTCTTCATGTCCATACACCCCCACAATTCCGCAAGCTTCACGAATTTTATCAAACATATTTATTCACTCCGTTCATCCAAATATTTTCAAGATCCGTTATTTTAATATTTATCTTCTGTGAACATTTTTTTGCAGCCCAATCAATATTTATTATAAGTCTATCGCCTCCTGTTTTACCTATTTCAGTCAATACTACTTTATTTTGAGCTGCAATTTTTTTCATTGTATTTAAATCCTTTTTTGATGTTGTTATTATAATACGCGATTGTGTTTCTCCAAAAAGCAACGAATCAATTCTTATATCACTCTGAATTTCAATAAACGCTCCTATATTTTTTTCTCCATGTAATTTTGCGGTTATGCAACACTCAGCAAGAGCAACAGCTAAACCCCCTTTTGAAATATCATGCGCTGATTTAATAATTCCTGCTTTTATTCCATTTCTGATTGTCTTCTGGATTTGTGATTCAAGTTTTAAATCAATTTCTGGAACTGGGCCTTTTATCAAACCATGTATTTCTTTTAAATATTCAGAAGCTCCTAACTCATCTTTTGTTTGACCTAAAAGTAAAATAACATCTTCAGAATCTTTAAAATACTGTTTCACATATCTTGTTCCTTTTATAAAACCAACCATTCCAACAATGGGCGTTGGATAAATAGCTCCATCTTTACCTTCATTATAAAAACTTACATTTCCACCTGTCACTGGTGTTTTTAAAATTTTAGCAGCATCTGCCATACCTTCTATAGCTTTTTCAAATTGATAAAATATTTCAGGATCTTCTGGATTGCCAAAATTAAGACAATTTGTAAGTGCAACCGGAGTTGCTCCACTCACACTCACGTTACGTGCAGCCTCAGCAACAGCAATTGCACCACCCCTATAAGGATCAAGATATGTATACCTACCATTTCCATCTACCGAGGTTGCAATCAAAAGATTTTCTCCTTTTATCTTTATAACAGCGGAATCAGAACCAGGCAGAGTCCAAGTATTTGTTCTCACCATATGGTCATATTGTTGCCATATTTCTGATTTACAAGCAATATTTGGAGACCCGATTAATTTAATCAAAATATCTTCTATATTATTTGGAATAGGAATCAAATTATAATCTATATTAATATTTTCAAGATATTTAGGTTTTATTCCTTTTTGTCTTTTCAAAGGAAAAAATTTATGATTACTATCCGCAAGTGGTGCAACAGGAATTTCTGCTACTACTTTTCCCTTTTCTTTTACTATAATATATGGCTTTTTAATAACCTTACCAATTGTAACAGCATGTAACCCCCATTTTTTAAGAACCTTTTCTACTTTTTTTTCTTTACCCTTTTCTGTTATCATTAGCATTCTCTCCTGTGATTCAGAAAGCATCACCTCATAAGCATTCATACCAGTTTCTCTTTTAGGGACTTTGTCAATATTTAGTTCAATTCCAACTTTGCCCCTATTGGCCATTTCAACAGATGAAGATGTAAGCCCTGCAGCACCCATATCTTGAATTCCAACTATCAATCCTTTATCATTTAATTCAAGAGTAGCTTCAAGAAGAAGTTTTTCCATGAAAGGGTCTGCAACCTGTACCGAAGAGCGTCTTTCTTGATTCTCAGCTGTAAGTTCTGCAGATGCAAACGATGCACCATGTATACCGTCCCTACCGGTTGCAGCACCAATATATATAACCGGATTGCCTATACCCTTTGCAATTCCCTTTTTAATTTTTTTCTTTTCAACAGTTCCAATTGTCATCACATTAACAAGACAGTTGGTTTCATAACAATCTTCAAAAACTGTCTCACCACCAACTGTAGGAATTCCAACACAGTTTCCATAAAAAGCAATACCTTTAACAACACTGGGTAATAGTCGCTGTGTATTTTTTGACTCAGGATTTCCAAATCTTAAAGAATCAAGAACAGCAATAGGTCTTGCTCCCATAGTAAAAACATCGCGTAGTATCCCGCCCACACCTGTTGCAGCTCCCTGAAAAGGCTCAACTGCAGAAGGATGGTTATGAGATTCTATTTTAAAGGCAATGCCTAAATTTTTGGTCGCATGAATGATACCGGCATTCTCACCAGGTCCTTGTAAAATGTATTTGCCTTTTGTTGGCAATTTCTTCAATACTGGTTTTGAATGCTTGTAGCTACAATGCTCTGACCACATTGCAGAGAATATTCCAAGTTCAACAATTGTAGGAGTACGATTTAAAATTTTTAAAATGAGTTCATATTCATCTTTTTTAAGATTATGTTCTTTTATAATCTCATCTGTAATTTTTATATTATAACCTGTCAATTTTTTCTCCATGATTAATAATAATATTCTCTTTGAAACACATGAAAAATATATTAAGTAAATATTACAATACAAACAGCGAAAACATTTTTCTATTTTTAATTATTTTTTATATATTTAATCACTGATTCAAAAATCAGTCTACCATCTGTAGAACCGAGCTCTTTTATCATAGCTCTTTCCGGATGGGGCATCATTCCAAGAATATTGCCATCTTTGTTAATAATACCAGCAATATTGTATAATGCACCGTTTGGATTGGTATTATCATTCACGCTGCCATTTTCATCAGAATATCTGAAAACAACACAATCATTTTTTATGAGATTATTTAATGTTGTCTCATCGCAATAGTAATTTCCCTCATTATGGGCTATTGGAATTCTTAACACTTGACCTTTTTTCATTTTACCAGTAAAAGGTGTCATATTATTTTCTGTGACAATATTCACATATCTACATATAAATTTTAATGTTTTATTCATCAACATTGCACCAGGAAGCAAACCAGCCTCAAGTAAAATCTGAAATCCATTACATATACCCAGAATGAATTTATTTTTTTTTGATGAGAATTCCTGTATACTTTCCATGACCTTTGCAAATCGGGCTATTGCTCCGCATCTCAAATAATCTCCATAAGAAAAACCACCAGGTATCACTATCAAATCATATTTTTTTATATTTTTATTTTCATGCCATATATATTCTGTATTGACTCCCAGTATATCCTGCAACGCCCACATACAATCAGCATCGCAATTTGAACCAGGAAAAACAATCACTCCTGCCTTCATCAATCTCTCCATAAAAATAAATACTGTTTATTCAATTGAAAATTTATATTTTTCTATATTTGGATTTGCTAAAAGCTTATCGCATATTTCATCTATTTCTTTTTCAAGTTTTTCTCTATTATTATTTTTTATCTCAATTTCAATATATTTTCCAATTCTGACATCTTCAATATTTTTATATCCCATCTTTTCAAGTGCAAATTTAACAGTTTTACCCTGGGGATCAAGAACACCATCCTTTAAAGTAACAATTATTTTAGCATGTGCCACAATTAATCACCTCAAATAGTTTTGATAAAAAAGATATTTTATTTTATACTAAAATGATTTTTTTTCAAGGTTTTTTTACGTCTATTTAAATTTCTTTAAAAATATGAAGACCATAATTAATAAAAATTTTTCAGCAAATAATAGTTTGCCAAATTTTAAAACTAATATTAATATGTTGTTGGGTTTTATAATAAAACATTATTTTACTTTTTATTTGACTTTTGTTTAAAATAAATTATAATTAATAAAAAAGCCGGAGTGGTGAAACTGGCAGACACAGGGGACTCAAAATCCCCCGCCCTCAAAAAGCGTGTCGGTTCAAATCCGACCTCCGGCACCAAAAACAAAAAAACAGGTGGAATCATGAAAAAACAATACAAAGAATTAAGAAAATTTCCAAGATATACAAAAATTATTCAGGTAGAATGTATTGTTAAAAGTTTTCCCGATGATCTGATTGATAAAAAATCAAAAATAAAACCAGGAGAGACATTTAGAGCTACAACAATAAATGTCAGTCAGAGTGGCATTTTAATTAATTATGATTATATTTTACCGGAAAGAACAATTCTTGACCTTTTCGTTACAGATGAAACAATCGCATCCAAAAACAATCCAATGAAATTTGAAGTAAAAATCGCTTGGACAAAAAGAAATGCTTATAAAATCTTCGGCAGATTTTCTGCCGGACTTCATATTATAAAAGGAAACAAAGAAGATATAGATAAATTGGTAGAACATTTCAATTAAAAAATGGTGCTGTCAGAGAAACAAAAATTTGTTTTTCTGTTATCTTCAGCTTTATTTTTTTTCTTCATTCTCATATCAATGGTTCCACCATCTGTTTATTCAGGCGATTGCGGAGAAACTATCACTGTTTCATATACTCTTGGAATCCAACATCCACCTGGTTATCCTTTGTTTTCTTTAATGGCAAAACTTTTTACATTTATTCCAATCGGTGATATTTCATACAGGGTTTATCTTTTCACCATATTTGTATCTATTTTATGTTTTATATTGATTTACTTTTTTTTTAAAAAATTATTATTAATTTTAAATTTATCTGATAAAAATTTATTATCTTTTTATCCATCATTTTTATTCATAAGCGGTTTTACAATCATGCAACAATCAATAATTGCAAAAGGTGGTATTTATATCTTGAATCTTTTCTTTGTCATATTAATTTCAAATTTTTTATTAAATATTTATTCTTCACAAAATATAAAAAAAAATCTTTTTCTCTTCTGCCTATTTTTCGGTCTTTCTCTGGGCAATCATCTCATGCTCCAACTGGTTTTATTACCGGCATATATTTTTTTCCTTTTAAAATCTTACAATTTGAAAAATTCAGAAATTAAATTATGGCTTTACTGTTTGTTTTTTTTCATCTGTGGTTTGTTTATATATATATATCTTCCACTGCGTGCAAAAGTGGCAATATTAAACTGGGGTGACCCTTCAACACTTTCCAATTTCATTGAAGTAATTACACGTTATCAGTATATAAGGTCAGAGATAACGCGTTCTTTTGTCAGCACTTTTTTTCAAGCGGTTAAATTCTTCTCTGCATCTTTATATGAAAATCTTTTTGTGGGATATATTTTTATATTTTTCGGTTCTTTATTGTTATACAGAATTAATAAAATATTATTCTGGTATCTCATATTGATTCCGATTTCTTTTCTTTTAATAACCTCGTTTTATCTGAATCTTAAAAAAGACCACCTTTATATCATGGAAACATATATTACACCGATTTATTTTTCTCTTTCAGTTCTCATAGGACTAGGTTTTCACTTCATCTACAACAAATTAAAAAACAGCATCATTGTTTTTGTTATTTTTCTTTTACTTTTTTTATCTCAAATCACCATATTCTCTAAAATTTTAAATAAAAGTAAATATTATTCTCCTTATGATTATAATAGAAATTTACTGGCATCAGTTGAAAAAAATTCTATTTTATTCATGGCTGGTGATGGTATTGTTTTCCCCTGTTGGTATCTTAAATATGTAAAAAAATATAGAAATGATGTAACCATAATAGGGACTCCTGTTTTACCCATGAAATGGGTAAGAGATAACATTATAAAACAAAATCCAGAGATAAGAGTTCCAATTATAACTAAAAAAGTAGGAACAGAATCAATCGGTTATATAATTAACGCAATTATCAAATTAAACCTGGCAAATTTTAATATTTATTTCTCGCATAACAAACCTGAAGAGAATTCTATTGATAACACAATGAAAATTATGCCAAAAGGGATTGTACATAAAGTTCTTCCTGTGGAATTTGCATATATAAGTGATAGATATATAGTTACAAATTACAATATATGGAAATTCTATAATTTACGTGGCATTTATAACATTGAAAAAAATTTTTATCCTGAAAAATATCAAGATCTTTATGCAAAGGATATGTCAGTTGCTGCTAATTCTGCTGGAACATTTTTTGAAGATAATCTATTTTACGAATTGTCATTATATTATTTTAAACTTGCGCATAAATTATTTCCCTCCGACCATGAATATGTTTATAATATGGGAAATGCCTATTATAATCTACAAAAATACGATGCTGCAATTCTTCAATACAAAAAATGCATAGAGATGAAATACGATTATGAAAATGCCTGGTATAATCTTGGGGTTGCTTATTACACACTCAAAGATTATAAACAATCACTGAATGCTTTTGAAATGGTAAAAAAAATAAATCCTAGTAGAACCGACATTGATTCAAATATCAGAGCATTAAAAATATTCATTAACAATAATTAATAAAATTTGAAATTTTAAATATTAATATGCTATCCCGTTCTTCTATCAACCACAAATTCACTTTTTGGAAATTTTTGAGCATATTGTTTTAATTCACCAGCTATATCTTCTGCCTGGGCAAAATGTATCAATTTTCTATTTAAATTTGATACAACGCTTATTGAAAGGGTCATAAGTGGAGTCCTGACTTCTTCTCCGCGTCTAGTGTGAGTTACAATATATCCCTTTTCTCTATCTTCTTTTTCATAATGCTGTTCTATCAATAAATCAAATGATTTTATCAATTCAGTGCATAACTTTGCATGTCTTTCTGGATTGGTCATTATTACAAAATTATCTCCACCGAGATGGCTCACAAAATCTTTTGATTCTCCATTTTCTTTTACAACGTCATAAATTAAATTAGCTAAAAATTTTAAAACCATATCACCTTTTTCATAACCATATCTTTTATTATAATATTTAAAATCTTTCATATCAATATAACATATTGAAATTTTTTCATCATCTTCAATTTTTCTTGCCAATTCCTGTTGAAAAAACAAAGCATCAGGAAGACCTGTGAGAGGATTAATTTTGCCTAATTTCTTGGCATAATTATAAACTTCTGAATCATATGACATATGAAGGTCAAATACCTCAGAAGTTGAAATCTTTTCTTTTAATAAATCATCTTGCAAAAATTTTGAAGAAGTGATGAGATCATTTATTCTCAAGTTATATTTTTTTAAAATATCCCTTATGGCAATGATTTTTTTTATCATGGTTTTACTGAATTTTCTGTGACCAGAAGGAAGGCGCAATGGCTTAATAAGTCCCAAACTTTCCCAATATCTTAAAGTTCTTTCTGATAAGCCACTCAATCTTGCTGCAGCACCAATTCCAATCAAAGTTTCTTTCATAAAAATCACTCCAGTTTTTGATTTTTTAAGGCAATACTCATCTCCCCATTATTTTTTATCTCCTTGGTATAATTTAAAAAAATTTATTTATTTATATATTAGTTATAACATATAATAAATATTTTGTCAAGTAAAAAGATTTTTTCTAATATATTTTACTTTATTTATAAAAATTAATATTTTCAATAATTAATCATTATTTCAAAAAAGTATTTTAATACATTTTTTGAGGAATTTATTGAGGAAAGTCAGTAAAGCAAAAGTAGTTCAACCAATTAGATATGAATATGATACAAGACAAACGTTTTTGCAAAGCCAATTAATGTGTTTATAAAAAAATTTTTTTGTTGCAAATTAACAATTTATTACGAAAAAATATGTAAACAATAATATGGCTTACCCTCTTTACCTAACCTCTTCATTATAGAAGAAAGAAGATAAAAATTAACATTTTTTTTACATTAACATTAAATAATTACAACTTGACTTTAACAATTCAATATAATTTATTTTATAAAATGTTAAAAAAGATTAATAAAAAAAGTTAAAAAAGACTAATAAAAAGAATTTTTTTTATTGTATTTTTTATTTGTGCTCTTAATTTTTCTATTATTTATATTTTGGGTAAAAACAAATTTCAGTAATAATAAAATTTCAAATTCTATTTTATCCATGCAGACAATAACAATAACTGATAAATCGGGTAGTATTACAAATTCCTGTATATTTCGCCTCTGTTGGTAATATTAAATTTGAAAAAGAATCTAATAAATATATTGCAAAACCCACATTTACTCCAATTATTAAAATTTTTTCAACTCCATCACCTCAAACAAAAATTTTAACAAATAATAACTTCCATTACCTATTCAAATCAGTTGAATCAAAGAATGATATATATAAAATAGATATTGAAGAAGCAAAATTATTATATGATAGTGGAAAGGCGATTTTTATAGATGCGCGTAACAAAGCGGAATATCAGGAAGCGCATATAAAAGGGGCTATAAATATACAAGTGGATACCACACCAGAACAAATAAAAAATCTTGAAAACATATTAAAAGATAAAATACTTGTAACTTACTGTAATGGGATTGGTTGTTATCTTTCAGATAAAGTAGCATACAAACTTTTTGATATGGGCTATAGAAATATTGTTATTTTTTTCAGTGGTTGGAATAAATGGAACGAGCATAATTTACCAATAGAAAAATAAATTCTAATTATACATTTTTTATTATACTTTTTAAATTTTTTTCATTAGTAAATATTATTTTATATTTTTCTGTTAGAGAAAAATTTTTTAATTTTATTTCTTCTCCTTTTTCATTCACTAATTTTAAACTTGTGTGCTTTGCTATAAGAAAAAAGGGTGCAAAATTTTCAAATGTTAATTTACCGCGAATATCAATAAAAGCCTCTGCTTTTTTCATTGTCACAAACATCATTTCTCCAATTGTAGCACCTAAAGATCTTATAATATCAAATTTATTTATTAAATGCTGTATTTTCATATTTAATTTTATTTTTGAAAAAGTAAAAATAAGTAACTTTTTATTTCTTTCATTTCTATGTTTGTATTTTTTATTAAATAAAATTTTATTTTCATCAGCATAAATCCAGTCACAGGAATAATAATTACCAACAAAAGAATAAATTGGATTAAATTTATCATCAAAAATTGATATGCCCATACATACAAAAGGAATTCCAATAGAATAATTATCAGAACCGTCAACAGGGTCTATGATAATATAATTATAATTTCCAGTTCTATTTTTATTTATTTTTACTGATTTTGATAATTCTTCTGATATTATGTGTGCTTTAAGTGGACATTTATTTTTTAATCCAGTGATAATTTTATTTTCTATAAATTTATCAAAATATTTTGTTATATCACCTTTTTTATTTTTAACTATTGCTTTATTAGACAAACCTTTAAGTATATAGTATCTACATTCTCTGAAAATGTTGTATAAAACTTTAAACATCAATTATTTTTTATAAATTACTATATTATCTTTATATACCGCAGCATACCAGTGCGGCTCACTTAAAAATTCGCCATAAAGGACCTGCTCCACTGTATCTATTTCAAAAGCAGATACCCCTGTTGTATTACCGCTACCATCATAAGTATATTCATATCCATTGGCATAAACAGATAAGGTTTCATTTTCACGTGCCCTCAATGTTATACTGTTTGTTGCATTCACATCATTCTCACTCATTGCTACTCCTGATGGTAAAAAAGTTGTATTTGTTCCATCTATATTTTTTATACCAGCACTTATTGCTATCCAGGTTAAATCAGTATATCCGCTATATGCTATACCAGACTTATTATATATGGTTACATCAAATTCCTGACCACAACCATAAAAAAATATCAAAAAAATAAATATTAAAAATTTTTTATTTTTCATTTTATTATCTCCTTTCATTTTAATAGTTTTTTAATATTATAATACAATAAACCCACATTTCAAGTTGATTTTATATTTCATTTGGGAATAAGGAAAGACATGGTATACACTTGAAGAGATTAAAAATATTGAATAAAGATAGGTTAAATGCTCTTAAAAAAATAATAAAAGAAAAAAATAGAAAGGAAGAGAAAAGAAAAAAAGAGGGGTAGATAAATATATCCCTGGGTAGAGATCTCTTGTTTATTTAAACGAATCCTGATGCGAAATTTACGATGACAAATGCACATAAAATATAAAATTAAAATAAAATGGACACATTCGGCTTTTTTGTGTATTTTTATTTCATGCAAAAAAAACTACAAAAGGAGGCCAAAATGTGTCCAATGGAGTATTACACTATTATGCGTAATTGTAAAGATAAAAAAGTATTAAGGTTAAAGATGGTAGGACACGCCAAAGAATACAGGAATATATCCTTAACCGCACAGGTATTTAATACCACCAGAAAAACAGTTTACAAATGGCTTAAAAGACATGAATTATACGGTTATGCTGGTCTTGATGATTATTTAAGAAGACCTAAGCATTCACCCAAAGAAACTTCTCAAGAGATAAAAGCAAAAGTAATAGCTGCAAAGAAAAAATACAAGTCCTTAGGCGCTGAACAGGTCAAAATCCTCGCAGAATTACCCCTATGTCCCGATACCATAAGAAAAATATGGCGCCAGGCTGGGTTTAAACCAAGAAAACGCCAGAAAAAATACGTCACTAAAAGAAATTTACGCAATATCAAAAAGTTGTGGCCACTATTTAAACAAATTGATATTGATGTTAAATACCTTAATGATATCCCTACGTTCTTTTTACCTATGAAACGCTACAACCTCCCTCCTTTCCAGTATACAGCCCGGGAAGTTACTTCCGGCCTTGTCTTTTGGGCTTTTGCTTATGAATTTTCTATTTCCAATTCCGTTTCCTTCTTAAATTATATTATTCAATTCCTTCTCTTTTTAGGCGTGGATTTATCCAAAATTACTGTTCAGACTGATAACGGTGTGGAATTCATCGGTAATGTCAATGCCAAAGAAATATCTGCTTTCACAAAGACCGCCATGCACTACAATATGACTCATTCTACCATCCCGGGCGGTGCTCACAGATTTCAGTCTGATGTGGAGACTTTCCATAACATTGAAGAAATTGAATTTTTTGATATTGAAAACTTTTATGGATTGCAGGATTTTCTTGACAAGGCTTTTACTTATCAACTTTTCTTTAATCTTGTCCGCCCTAACACTTACAAAGAAAACAAAACTCCATGGGATATAGTTAAAGAAAAAAATCCTGACTTACCCAAAAATGTTTGTATGTTGCCTCCGATTATTCTTGACAAAATGATTTCTAAAGAGTATATGGATTGTGTATACCATGTGTCTCATAATCCCTATTTTATATTTCATTTTTATAATAAAATTGATATAATACAAAGTAATGATTTTATATTATTTAATATCAAATGAAATATTTAATATTTATTTACTTATTTTTATTTTATCCCTTACTCTTTTAATATTTTTTCTTTTTAAAAAAAACCTTTATTTCTTTTTTATCTTTACATATTCCGTATTATTTATTTTTATTATATATAATCTCAATATTACCTACTTTAATATAAATAATAAAACACCTATTTATATAGTAATAATTATATTCTTGTCTTTAAACTATTTACTTTCTTTAATTTATATTTATTTATTCAATAATAAAAATTTGGAAATAATAAAAAATATAAAAACACACATAAAAAAAATAAATTTATTATATAAGTTATGTATTTTTGAACTTTTTTTTATAATTATAATTTTAATTATAAGAACTGCATGGATATGTGACGATGCATATATTACTTTCAGAGTAATTGATAATTTTATAAATGGATATGGATTACGCTGGAATATCGTTGAACGAGTCCAGGTATTCACTCATCCGCTTTGGTTATTTATTCTTTCTTCTTTTTATTTCTTTACTAAAAATATATTTAATGTTGTCTACATCACTTCAATTATTTTATCAGCTTTAACTCTGATAATCCTATATAAAACTTCAATTTCATTTAGTAACATGATAATAATATTTTTAACAATACTTTTTTCAAAACCATTCATTGAATATGCAACATCTGGACTTGAAAATCCATTGCTCTATTTTTTAGTTGCAACATTTTTCTTTTTTTATATAAAAAATAAATTTTCAGAAAAAAATCTTTTCATTTTGACTTTCATAGCTTCCCTTGCAACAATAACAAGATATGATAATATTTTATTTTATATTCCTCCCATTACTTATTATTCATATAAAATTGGATTTAGAAATTCATTTAAATATATTATTTGTGGACTTCTTCCTATTTTTTTATGGGAAGTTTTTTCAATAATCTATTATGGTTTTCCATTTCCAAATACATATTATGCAAAAACTCATCATTCAATTCCTTTATTTATAATCATGTATTCATCTGGCATATATTTCACCGATATTATGATAAGAAGTCCTATCACACTTATAACTATTCTTATAACTCTACTAATAACATTTTTATATAAAAAAGAAATAAAATATATTTTCTTGTCAATTGGGATTATAATTTACTTATTTTATATTGTTACTATAGGATGTGATTTTATGAGTGGTAGATTATTTACAGTTCCATTCTTAATATCAATATGTATTATATCTCAAAATCAAATTTTTGACGAAAACAAAAAATTATGGTTATTTTCAATTTTATTTATCATATCCTTGGGAATATTTACTAGACCATGTCTACCATTATTTTATAATGGCTATTTGAATTATATATATCCTTATAAAAATATTGTTGCAGATGAAATTACATACTATTATGAATACTCTTCTTTGTATAAAAAAATAAAAAATGGATTTCTTCCTGAAAATAAGTGGGCAAAAGAAGGTAAAGAATTAAGACAGAAAAACGAAAAATTTATCTTTACACCTTACGGTATAGGTGTATATGGATACAATGCCGGTCCTTCTGTTTATATTTTTGACCAGATGGCACTTGCAGATCCATTACTTTCAAGATTACCAGCTTATATATACTCAAGAATTGGACATTTTAAAAGAATAGTCCCTGAAGGTTATTTACAGACATTAAATCTTGGAAAAAATCTTATTGTAGATAAAAACCTGGCAGAATTCTATGATAAATTATCAATTATTATACGTGGGCCAATATTTTCCAAACAAAGATTCATTGAAATAATAAAAATGAATTTAGGATTTTACAATCATTTATTAAAAAAATATTCTGCAACAATAAAAGAAATTCTAAAATATTAAAACAGATGAAATATTTTATATGTCAGATATGAAATTAATGAAGAAGCAGGTATTGTTAATATCCATGCAGTTATTATCTTTCCAGCAACGCCCCACCTGACAGCTGTAAATCTTTTTACAGAACCAACTCCCATTATAGCTCCTGTGATTGTATGGGTCGTGCTTACCGGAATTCCTAAATTGGTTGACATAAATAAACTTGCAGCAGCGGATGTTTCTGCACAAAACCCATCAACTGGTCTTAATTTCGTTACTTTCTGCCCCATTGTTTTCACTATTCGCCAACCACCAAACATGGTACCCAGTGCAATAGCAGCATGACAAGAAAGAACAATCCATAGAGGAACTGTATGCTGAGCATCAACATATACAAGTGCCATTATTATACCCATCGTCTTTTGTGCATCATTACCACCATGACCTAAACTATATAAAGCAGCAGAAATCAATTGTCCCTTTCTAAATAAAGAATCAACTTTAAACGGGGATGTTTTGGCAAAAATATTATAAATAAGTAATGAACTCAATATACCTAAAATAAAACCAAAAACAGGAGAAATTACTATAAAAGCAGCGGTTTTGGCAATACCCTTCCATATAAGTGCTTTGTGTCCGATTTTTGCCAATGTAGAACCAATCAGGCCGCCTATCAATGCATGTGAAGAACTCGTGGGTAATCCAAGATACCAAGTAAGAATATTCCATATACAAGCACCCATTAATGTTGCAAAAATTATTAAATAAATTTCATCCTTTACCATGCCAACATTTATAATTCCCTTACCTATTGTTTTTGCAACATGTGTTCCAAAAAATAAAAATGCAATAAAATTAAAAATAGCCGCCCACAAAACAGCCAGTTTTGGGGTTAAAACTCTTGTTGAAACAACCGTTGCTATTGAGTTTGCAGCATCGTGGAAGCCATTTAAAAAATCAAAAAAAAGGGCAAAAATAATCAAAAAAACAACAACAAGAAAAGTTACTGTCATTTTATACCTGTTTTACAAGAATTGATTCAATTACATGCGCTGTCGCCTTGCATATATCCAATACTGTCTCGGTATCTTGATATATTTCTTTCCATTTGATAACTTCAATTGGGTCTTTTTCCTTTTCAAGTAAATTTTCAAGGGCTCTATCCCTTAATTTATCTGCTTCACTCTCAAGTTTATTCATATCAAGGCAAGAAGAAATAATTGTTTTAGAATTTTTCATATCCCTTAAACCTTTTATTGCACAGGATAAAGCTGCCGTTGAATTTTCTATCATTTTTCCAAATTCAATCAAATAAGGATCGGTTCTTTTTATTTTATAAATTTTCAATCTGCTAACTATTGTATTTATCATGTCATTCACATCATCAAGTTTTTTTGCAAGCGCATGAATGTCTTCCCTATCAAAAGGTGTAATAAAAGTTTTATTTAAATGATCAATTATAGCATAGGCAATCTTATCACCTTCGTGTTCTATATCTCTCATTTTTTCTCTCGTTTCTATATCAACCTCACCTTTGTTTATAATTTCATTAAAAAGCTTTGCTGCACGAACAACATAATCTACTTCTTTATCAAAAAATTCAAAAAAATTAAAATCTTGTGGTAAAAATCTTCTAAACATATGAATATTCCTTTTTCCTTTCATCAATAGTTTATAATTAAAATAAAAAGATGTATAAATTTAGAATAATTAAATATAACAGATTTTAAATAAATGTCAATTATAGCTTTTCATCCTGAATTCCACTGGCAATGTTATAATCATACCTTCCTGTGGTGGTTTTACTTCTGTATGAATTCGTTTCATTTTTATTTCCAAATTATTATCTAATGATTTCACAAACCAATATTTTGTTCTGAAAAAATTAATAGCATTGAAAGGAAGTAAGAAATCAACATTCACAGGCATTTGTTGTTCTGATACCCATAATTCATATAATATTCTTTTCAACATTATAAATTTTCCTTTTTCTGGTATTATCTGAGATGAAAAATCATCTATACTTTTTACAGATGTAGTTATCTGATTATAAATGTTTTCTGCTTCCTGTTCATCAGGGTTTAATAAAATATCCTTTACTTCAAGCATATTAACATAACAATTATTTGTCCACATCTCATTTAATAATTCTCTGCAATCAAGTGGATGCCAGTAAACAGGTATAGTATTCTCACTTTCA
>JAOAIN010000090.1 GCA_026414685.1 Candidatus Goldiibacteriota bacterium | reverse complement strand
TAGAGACGGGTTTAAAACCCGTCTCTATTTTTTTAAAATTAATTGCAGGATTAATGGGGCTATTGAGTTTAAAATCTAAAATTTTTCTACCATGGGATAATTTTTCTTTCCTTATAAAAAAATCCTGATTTTAAATTATTGCTATCTTCTGTTGCAAGCCATATAGGTGTATCTATACCTTCTTCTATTTCAAGCATTGCATTAGGACCACCCATGTCTGTTTTAACCCAGCCAGGATCAACAGAAAATACTTTAACAGATGTGTTTTTTAATTCTTCTGCTAAAAACCAAGTCAGTTGATTTACAGCTGTTTTTGAAATGCTGTAAGAAGGATATGGTCCCATTCTTGGCACTGACAATTGCCCAAGACCAGAAGAAAAATTAATAATTCTTGCATCATTTGATTTTTTAAGAAGTGGAATAAATTTAGAGCACATATATAAAGACCCACGCAAATTAACATTTATTATTTTTTCAAATAATTTTAAATCAATATTTTCTATTTTTGTGGTAGCTGGCTCAATATTAATACCCGCATTATTTATCAAAACATCCAGATGGTCAAATTTTTCTGACACTGATTTATATAAATTGTCAATATCAGATATTTTTTCAACATCACAGATTTCAAATACAACATCAAGCCCTTTATCTTTTAATTTTTGGTATGAAATTTTACCTGTTTTTTCTTCTCTACACGCCATTATTACTTTAAAACCAAGTGTTGCAAGTTTTTCAGACATTGCAAAACCAAGCCCACGTGTCGCTCCTGTTATCAATGCTATTTTTTTCATGATTTTTCTCCTTTTTATGAAAATTTGTGGTATTATATTAAAAATTTAATAAAAATCAAGGAGTAAAATATGGCTGTGATGAATGATAGATGGATAATAAAAATGGCTAAAAAAGGTATGATAGAACCATTTGAACAGAGTCAGGTAACAAAGGGAGTGATTTCTTTTGGTGTTTCTTCTTATGGTTATGATATGCGCATAGCAGATGAATTTAAAATATTTGATGAAAAGACTGCCAAAATTGCAGATCCAAAAAATTTTTCAGAATTTCATTTTAAAGAATTTAAAGGTAAAGAATGTATAATACCACCGAGGTCTTATGTTCTTGCAAGAAGTGTTGAATATTTTAAAATCCCAAGGAATATTTTAACTATTACATTTGGCAAATCAACTTATGCAAGAAGCGGTATTTTTGTAAATGTGACACCTTTTGAACCTGAATGGGAAGGATTTGTTACCATATCTATAGCCAATTTAACTCCTGTTCCAGCAAAGATATATGCTTTTGAAGGAATTGCACAGGTTATTTTTTTAAAGGCTGATAAAATATGCAAAGTTTCCTATGCAGATAAAAAGGGCAAATACCAAGCGCAGAAAAAAATTACGACAGCAAAAATTGTTAAGTGAAATTATTTTATTTACAAATTTGCTAAATCTGCTGGCTTTGCTGGATTTATAAATATTTTAGATTTGAAAATTTGAAAATATGAAAATTTGAAATGGAGTAAATATGGGTTATATAGGTTTTCATGCTTCAATTAGCGGTGGCGTTCATAACGCTATTGATGAAGCAATACAAAAAAAAGCAGAGGCAATACAGATTTTTACTGCAAATCAGAGGATGTGGAGCGTAAAAGATATCCCAGATAAAGATGTGAAACTTTTTTTTGAGAAAAGAAAAAAGAGTGGTTTGAAATCAATAGTATCACACGATTCTTATCTTATCAATCTAGCAAGTGGTGATAAAACAATTTTAGAGAAATCAAGAAAAGCTTTTAAAGATGAAATAAAACGTAGCATCATTTTAAAACTAGATGCAGTGATTTTTCATCCTGGTAGTTTTACTGGTACTACTTTTGAAGTAGGTATAAAAAATATAATTGAATCACTAAATACTCTTATTATGGATATTCCTGAAGATGGACCTTTTTTACTTCTTGAAACAACCGCTGGCTCGGGTAATACTATTGGTGGAAAATTTGAAGAATTGGCTGAAATAATAAAAGGTGTTAAAAGAAAAGAAAAAATAGGAGTTTGTTTTGATACGGCTCATACATTTGAAGCAGGATATGATTTAGTAAATAATTATGAAAAAGTTTTCAGTGATTTTGATAAGATAATAGGCCTTGAAAAACTTAAAGCAATGCATATCAATGATTCAAAAACAGAATATGCAAGTAAAGCTGATAGACACGAGCATATAGGTAAGGGAGAGATAGGAAAGGATGTTTTTAAAAAACTGATGAAGGATAAAAGGTTTGCGAAAATTCCAATGATAATAGAGACACCAAAGGTGGGGGAGTGGGATGAAAAAAATATAAGATTATTGAAAAAGATGAGGGAAGGATAGTGGCAGATGGCAGGTGGCAGATGGCAGGTGGCAAATGCCGAATGACAGAAAATAATTATCAATTATAAATTTTTATTTCCTATTAAGGCAAGTTTTTTTGAAATAAAAACATTGAAAGATTTTAAAACTTGGAGGTTAAAAGATGAGAGAGTTTTTACTTGCGATTTTTACTGCTTTAATCTGGGGATTTGTACCTATTATTGAAAAGATAGGGCTTTCTTCCAAAACTGCAGAGCCAGTGGCATCAGTTATTTACAGAACCGTTGGCTCTTTTGTGTTTGCAATTGGTGCTTTTATATTTGTTTTATTAAGTTCAGGTAATATTAATTCTTTAAAAAATATGGATGTTAAATCAATTATTATATTAGCACTTGCAGGTGGTCTTGCGAGTGTTTTTGGTCAGATATTTTTTTATATGGCTCTTAAAAACGGTAATGCATCAGTTGTTACTCCTGTTGCAGGTGCTTTTCCTATGGTTACTTTTATTTTTGGAGTTTTATTGTTGGGAGAGGCAATAACAATACCAAAAGTAATAGGGATAATTTTAATAATAACAGGAGTTATATTTTTAAAATAGGAGGTTTTTATCATGGCGTGTGATAATCTTAAAAAAAATCTATCATTCTGTACTTGCACATATGAACCATGTTCAAGAAAAGGAAAATGCTGTGAATGTATTCAGTATCACATACGTTCCAAACAACTTCCAGCTTGTTTTTTTACAAAAGAAGCAGAAAAGACATATGACAGGTCAATTGAGAATTTTATTAAATCACAAAGATAAAATATTATTGTAAACTTTTTTTATTTTTTTTCGTCTTAATATTTTGAAATTGTAGATAATTTTTTAGTAAATGTATTTTTTAGAATATAAAATGTAAATAAAAACAAGGAGGTGCATTATGAAATCAGAGAAAACTATAAAAATATTAATGATTTGTTTTTTATGTTTTATGTTTTCTATAAGTGTAAATGCTTCTGTCAGTGTAGGAATGACTGTCACTGATGAGGGGTTGAAGAGTTTTTATTTTTCAATCGGTCAATTTTATAGGGTGCCAGAAAAAGAAGTTGTAATTATCAGAGAACAAGGGATACCTGATGATGAATTACCTGTTGTATTTTTTTTAGCAATGAAGTCAGGCGTTCCTTATGGTCAGATTGTAAGATGGCGTGTGCATAACAGATGGTCATGGATGAAAATTGTTTCAAAATTAAGATTAAGCCCTGAAATTTTTTATGTGCCTATAGATGTGCCGATTCATGGTGGGTATTATGGTAGAATTTATGGCTATTACCAGCAACCAAGAAATAAATGGAAATATATAAAATTAACTGATTCAGAGATAATACATTGTGTGAACTTACATTTTATTTCTGGGTATTATGGATACAAACCAATAGAAGTTATAAAAATGCGTGATGCGGGTAAAAATTTTGTGATTATTCATAATGATATAAAGGTTGTAAAAGAAAAAACGAAAATGAAATATATAAAACATGATAAACCAAGGAAGGGAAAAGGAAAACACTAAATTTAAGATTTATGATGTAAGATATGTAAGATTTAAAATAGATGATGGGGCTACCACGTTTGTTTGATCTACAATATTTGCTAGATCTTCCATATTTGCTGGATTTATTTAAAAAAGGACAGAAAATTGTTAAAACTAATTAAGAACTATATTTGAACTATGTTAGAACTATTTAAAAACTATGTTTGAACTATTTTAGAATTATATTAGAATTATGTTTATAGCCCCTTTTCAATATATAATCAATATGTTAATATAATTAATATTGCCCGAAGAGATTCGGGCTTTTATTATATTTTAAGACAAGGAAGTATATAGAATAAATGTTAGAATTTGATAAAGGTGATTTATCAAAGCATATATTTAACCTTTCCTTGCCCATGGTAGCAGGGAATTTGTTTATTAATATAATTTTAGCGTTTGAGTTGTATCTTGTAGGCACGATTGGGCTTGAAGCGCTTGCAGCATTTTCAATTATAAATACAAGTATATTTGCCTTTTATCTTTCCATTCATGGTGGATTAATCAGCGGTGCTATTACTATGATTTCGCGTTATACGGGTAGGAAAGATTATATACTTGCAAATAAGTCACTGGCTCAAATGATTTTGTTTTCTATTTTTATTTTTGGCATATATTTTTTAGGGATATATTTTTTTAAAAATAATTTACTTATTTTCTTTGGCGCTAAAGAAAGTGTTTTACACGCAGCATCAGATTATGTTGATATTTTTTGTTTATCTTTTATTCCTTTTGGACTTTATTCTGTTTTTCTCGGTGTTTTAAGAGGTGCAGGTGATTCTGTTACACCATTGAAATTAGTATTTTTATCTTATATTTTAATAGGAGTTTTAAATTTTCTGTTTATTGGTATTTTCAGGTTTGGATTAAAAAGTGCTGCTTTATCGTGCTTTATTTCATTTACAACTGCTGCTTTTATTTATTTTGTTATTTTTATTAGGGGCATTCATTTTTTTAAATTGAAAATAAAAGATTTTATACCAGATTTTTTTATTCTTAAAACATATTTTGAACTGACAATAAAAGCAATAGCACAGGGGTTTATAAATGATCTTGGAGCAATGGCGATGCTTAAAATGATGACTGGTTTTGGCAATGAATTTATCGCGGCATATGGAATTGTTGCTAGATTAATTTATTTTGTCCAAATGTTTGGCTGGCCAATTGGAAATTCAGGTGGAGTGGTTGTTGGACATAACCTGGGTGCACAGAATCTAAATAGAGCCAGACAAGCAGTCATAGAAAGCATGAAAATTTATTTTAATATAGTTATTATTGCAATAGTTTTATTTTTACTGCTTACGAAACCGATAATAGGTCTTTTTACAGAAAATATCAAAGCAATAAATTATAGTGTTTATTTTTTGAGATTACTTGCATTATTACTTCCTTTTTTATGTGTTGGTTTGATAATTCAATCAGGTTTTAATGGCGCAGGAGTCATGGGGACTTCTGCTGTTGTTATATTTATTTCTTATATTATAATAAGAATTCCACTTGCTCATTTTTTTATACACACACAGTTAAAAGAATATGGCATATACTGGGCTATTGCAATATCAATATTTGTTAATTCTATAATGTTTTGGATTTTATTCAGGAGAGATGAATGGTTACAAAAGAAAATATGATAAAACAAAAAAAAGAGATAGATTTAACCAATGGCAATATTTTATATAATCTTTTTTATTTATCCTGGCCAATTTTGGTTTTGAATATTATTCAAAATACACTTTCTGTAGTTGATGTTTTTTTATTGGGTAAAATAGGTGTTACTGCTATGTCTGCAATTTCCATATCTTATACAATTTTATCTTTATTCTGGTCATCAATTGGCGGCCTTTCAGCAGGTTGTATTGCAGTTGTGTCAAGATTATCCGGAGAGAAAAGATATGATGAGTTAAATAGATTTTTACCAATTGTTATTTTATCAGGATTATTAGTATGGATTTTAAATGGAATAATAATTTTAAGTTTTTTAGAGCCCATTCTTACTTTTTTTGGTGCCAAAGGAGAGACGCTTGAATTGGCTAAATCATATATGAAAATAATTTTGATAGGATTTTTTAATCCGGCAATTTTATTTATGTGTTTTGCAATATTTAGAGGAATCGGCTTATCGGTAATGCCATTTTATCTTCTAGGTACTTCTGTTATTCTACAAATGATTTTTATGCCATTATTTATTTTTGGATTTTTTGGATTTCCAAAACTTGGTCTTCCTGGCTCAGCAGTTGCATATATAGTAGCCACAACAGGACCAACAATTGCTGGATTGATTATTTTGTTTAATGGTATTAAAAATGTCCAATTGCAGATTTCAAATTTTAAGATTAATTTCATTAATTGGTTGAAATATATAAGAATTTCAATCCCAGCAATGACGCAAGGCTGGATTGCAAATATTGCTTGGCTTTTTCTTTTAAAAATTGTTTCAAAATATGGGGATAATTTGATTGCAACAGTTGGTGTTGGTTCAAGAATAGATGTTATGCTTATGATGATTGGATGGGCAATTGGTTCTTCTGTTTCTATTATGGTTGGACATAATCTCGGCGCAAAAGAAATAAAACGAGCTGAAGAAACAGCAATAACAGCTTTAAAAGTATATTCTTTTTTTACATTGGCGTGGTTTTTACTTTGTTTTAATTTTGGTTCTTTAATTATAAAAGCATTTAATACAAATCAAGATGTAGTTTTCTGGGGGAGTCAGTATTTAAAATTTGTTTCACCATTTTATCTTTTAATGGGAGTAGGATTAATAACAGCGATGGCTTTAAATGGCGCTGGTTCAACAAAGACAACCATGGTTATAAATTTTATCGCATTTTTTATTTTTCAATTGCCTATTGCTTTTATATTATCAGAATTCACATCAGTTAGAGAAAACGGCATTTTTATTGGAATAGCTTCTGCTTTTGTTTTCCAGGGTATAGCAGGATGGATAATGTTTAGAAAAGGGGGATGGAAGTATAAGAAAGTGTATTGATATAAATAGTAAATGATATTT
>JAOAIN010000081.1 GCA_026414685.1 Candidatus Goldiibacteriota bacterium | reverse complement strand
ACTTACTGGTTTTGTGATTGTTGCAGGTGTTCTTGCATCATGGGATATTACTTATAGACCAAAAGAATTTTTTATGTTGCTTTTAACCTTAGTTACTGGTGTATTTGGAGTTTTCATGACATATAATTTATTTTTATTTTTCCTGTTTTATGAAATAGCAGTTCTACCAATGTATTTATTAATAGGTATATGGGGAACAGGTGATAAAGAATATTCTGCAATGAAACTCACTTTATATCTTTTGGTTGGCAGTGCCTTAATACTTGCTGGGATTTTAGGGCTTTATTTTGCAACTGGCATGAATACTTTTGATTTTGATATTCTTGAAAAATACAAATATACAAGAGAATTCCAGATTATATTTTTTCCTATTTTATTTCTTGGTTTTGGTGTTTTAGCAGCACTCTGGCCTTTTCATACATGGTCTCCAGATGGTCATGCATCAGCGCCAACAGCTGTATCCATGCTTCATGCAGGCGTTTTGATGAAACTCGGTGCTTATGGTTGTCTTGTTGTAGCTGTTTGGCTTTTACCTGATGGTGCTAATTTCTGGTTGCCTGCTGTTGCAATACTTACTATTGTAAATATTGTTTATGGCTCAACAGGTGCCGTTGCCCAAAAGGATTTGAAATATATAGTTGCATATTCCAGTGTTTCTCACATGGGAATTGTGCTTTTAGGTATTGCTGCTGCAAAAAGTCCAATAGCACTTTCTGGTTCTGTTTTTCAGATGGTATCTCATGGTATCATGACAGGACTTTTCTTTGCTCTTGTTGGTATGGTATATGGCAGGACACATACTAGGATAATTACAGATATGCGTGGGCTTTCAAAGGTCATGCCGAAACTTGCCACATTTTTTGCTTTGACAGGGCTTTGCTCTCTTGGTTTGCCTGGATTATCAGGTTTTGTTGCAGAAATCACCACATTCATAGGTGCATTTAAGGTTTATCCGGTTATAACATTGATTTGCGTTGTCAGTATAGTTATAACAGCTTTTTATGTATTGCGCGTTGTACAGATTGTTTTCTTTGGACCTTTGATGGAAGAATATAAAGATTTAAAAGACGCCAATGCAACAGAATTTGCTTCTCTTTTTATCTTGATGGTATTCATTGTGTTGTTTGGTATTTATCCTTTTTATTTTATGAAGGTAATTTATTCTGCGGTTTTACCAATAGCGCAGAAACTTGTAGGTATGTAAAAGTTCTTAAACACAAGTTTTTTGTTGTTTTAATTTTTATTTTGTAAAAATTTTCAGGAGGTTTGAATTGAATTTGTTTTTATTGGCTGATGAATTGATACTTGGAATTGCATTGATTTTGATATTACTTATTGATTTTATAAGTAAAAATAAGAGAATCATTGGCTATTTCTTTAATCTTATAATATTTGCTCTTATTATTTTTGTTATTTTGAATAAAAGGGAAGGACAGTTATTTTCAGGTGCTTTTATTTATGATGGGGTTTCCTGGTTTGCAAAAATTATTTTTTTAATAGGTGCATTTTTAACAGGATTGCTATCTTTGTCAACAATAAGGATTAGGGAGAAATATTATGGCGCATATTACATGATTTTAGGTGCTTCCACTCTCGGTATGATGTTTCTTTCATCTTCAAAAGAACTTATAACTTTATATATTGGTCTTGAACTTGCGACGATATCGCTTTATGCTCTGACTGCCATTTATAAAGATGATGCAAATTCACTTGAGGCGGGTATCAAATATCTTATCCTTGGTGCAATATCTTCCGGTCTGCTATTATATGGTATCTCTCTTGTTTATGGAGTGACAAGAACAACATATCTTGAAAAAATAATTACCATTATAGCTTCGCAGGGAATGAATACTGCATTGATTCTTGGCATAATATTAATAATTCTCGGAACTGGTTTTAAACTTTCTGCGGTTCCCATGCATGTGTGGACACCCGATGTTTATCAGGGCGCGCCAACTGCAATAACTGGTTTTATATCGGTTGCTTCAAAGTCTGCAGGTTTTATTTTTGTATTACGGCTTTTTTCATATACATTTTTAAAAATTGATTATGTCTGGGTACCAATAATATCTGTAATTGCTTTTTTAACAATGACAATAGGGAATCTTATCGCCATACCGCAAAAGGATATTAAAAGATTACTTGCATATTCCACAATCTCTCAGGCAGGTTATATCCTTGTCGGATTTGTTGGTGCTTCTGTTATTGGTATCAGTTCCGTTCTTTTTTATATTTTAGTTTATACTTTTACAAATATTGCAGCTTTTGCTGTTGTTGCCGGTGTTGAAAAACAAACAGGCTCATGTAATATTGCTGATTACGCCAGTTTGTCTCAGAGAAACCCTTTACTTACACTTACTTTTATGCTTTCTTTATTATCCCTTGCTGGAATTCCGCCTTTGGCTGGATTTGTTGGGAAATTTTATCTTTTTTATGCAGCAATGCAAAAAGGATATCTCTGGCTAGTTATAGCAGCAGCTCTTAATTCTACAATCTCTTTATATTATTATCTTTTGATTTTAAAACAACTTTATATAAGAAATGAAAAAGTAGAAGCGGAAAAGATAAAATTATCTTTTAATATTGTTTTTGTCCTTATAATCTGTATTGCCGCGATAATAATACTGGGTATTTTGCCTGCAGGCGTTGTTGATATTACAATTGATGCAGGACAGGGGATGTTTATTAAATAAATTTATGATTTCTGATTTAAGATTTATGATTTAAAGAATAATTATTAATATTTTTTAATTTAATTCTTTTCTTCCTTTTTGCTTTTTGTTTTCTTATTTTCTCTATTCTTTTTAACCTTTCAGAAGTGCCAAAGAGTAACTCTTCTACTTTTTCGCATAAAAGACGTCTTGCCAAGAATCTATTTAATTCCCGTTCCCTTGTTTCATTGCATTTTACTTCTATGTTTGTCGGGATATGTTTGAGATAAACTGCATTATGTGATTTATTTGCTTTTTGCCCACCCTTTTTCCCAGATAAAATAAATTTTTCAATTATGTCTTTTTCAAATATACTTAATCTTTGCATTCTTACTTTTAATTCATTTATTTTTTCAGGCGATATCATTTTGTATTCCTTTCGTAAATAATCAGTGACAATTATATAATAAGATTATATAATTGTGAATAATAAACAACAAGGAGAAAAAAATGGTTGGTAAAAAAGATATAGAAAATTTTTATAATTCAAAAAAAATTGCAGTCATAGGTGTATCACGGAATAAGAAAAAATATGGAAATATGGTTTTTAGTGAATTGAAAAAACGCGGATATGATGTTATACCTGTTAATCCCCATGCAAGTGAAATTAACGGCTATAAAGCATATGCAACAATTAAAGATATAAAAAATAAAATAGATGCTGTTTTAATCATAGTGCCTGCTTCACAGCAGGAAAAAGTAGCAAAAGAATGCGTAGATTTAGGTATAAAAATGGTGTGGATGCACGAACATATTATGAAGGGCGTTACAAATCCTATAGCCCTTGCAATAATAGCAAATTCAGGGGCAACTCTTATAACTGGTTTTTGTCCTTTTATGTTTATGCCAGGAAGTGGATTTCCCCATAATCTACATAAAGCAATTCTTGGTTTCTTTAAAGCACTGCCAAAATAAAGTCGGTATAACCTTAATTCTGCGTCTTAATAAAAACAATCTTTAAAATCTTGTGTAAATAATCATAGATTTTTGGTAAACTAATCTTTGACAGATATAGAGTTCTCATGCGGGATTCCTTCTTTTGTTGTTTTTTGATAAAATACATTATATAACAAGGGAGAATACCCTTTCTTATTAAATTACACACATTACTATACATTAACAAAACTTATGTTGAAATAAAACTTATCCCTAAAGGGCAGGGGATTTTACCCGGGATGATAATGGTAATAGAAAAAAACACATGGAAAGTTACAGGGAGCAAGGTTACAGATGAGAAGGGGAATATAGTAATGGAAGGCGAGAATGAAAGGATAGACATAATTGAAGGTGTTTATGTGCCTGTGGAAATGAAAAGCATAATGAAATCAAATGCGTCAGGCAGGGAATTAAAAATAAAAACTAAGATAATTTATAAAAATGTAAAGATAAATGAAAATATTCCAGATAAAGTTTTTAAGGTTGAATAAAAAGGGGAAACAAATGAAAAAACTGACAGCAATAATTTTAATAATATTCATATTTAATATCACAGGATACATAACAGCTGAAACTACGTACAAAGACCCTATGGACATTAATAATGTCCTTGAAGATATTGAAAGAAAAGAAATAGGGCTGAACAGGCAGATAGAAATAAACGCAATGATACCACTGGAACAAAATGCATATAACCTGCTGTGGGGGATACAGTGGCTGCAATCGCTGACAGGTGGAAAAAACGGGCCGGTAATGGGGTTGAGGGCATATTTTGGTTATGCAAAAGCAGCAGAAAAACCAGATAATTCATCTATAACGGCAATAAGATATTTTGGATTATATGAAAAAAAAATAGGAATAAGCGATGATTCGGTGGTGCGATTTGTATTCAACCCGAGCGCATTACTTATTAATCTGGAATTTTTGACGGGGTTAAAATACAAAATAAGCAATTTTTTTGAAAGAAAGCAGTATGTAAATCTGATATTGGGAATAACAATAGTAAATATGGAACAGATATATGGGACGTTTTTCAATGAAAAATCGCCGATAATGTTTGGTAATTACTTTGGATTCCTGGAACCAGATGTATCAATTGAGATAATATCCGAGATACCAAGATTTTGGTTCATGGAAAAGCCGTATGTCAAATTGAGTTATGGGATACAAATAGTAGAGCCAATTAGTAGGATAGGAAATAAATTTGAAATGATAAATTACATAAGGGTAGGTATAGGAAATGAATAAGAAAAAACAATTAGTATGCATAATAACGGTGATTTGCATAATAAATGTAGTTATTAGTTGTGGGGTAGTAAACCAAAAAGACATTGAAGAAACATACTTATTTTATATTACAATTAAAAATCAAAATGAGGGATATGCGATTGTATCAATTAGTGTAGAAGACATGGAGAACGCATCACTAAATTGGGGACCGGTTTACTGGACGATAGATAAGAGCAGGGAAGGAAAATATTTAGTAAAGATAAATTTTCAGGATAATAATAGAGTTTCAATAATAAAAAAACTTGAAACCTATGGCAAATTATTATGTAAAAACAATATTATTGGATTAGTAAGCAGAGATATCCAGTTTTTACGTGCAGATAATTATGAGGTAATAAAGACAATACCGGAATGGAACATACATGATTTTACTGCAGATAGAAATAGATTAATAGTAGATTCCGGAAGTATATATGAATACGACGATATAACAAAAACTAAGACAATATTAAAACCTTTTCCAAATGATTTCCTAGATGCAAAATACTGCCCTACAGACGAAACAGTAATAGCCTACATAGGCGCCTCAAACACGGCAGACAATATGACAGGCGACATATATTTAATAAACAACGATGCAACAGGAAACACGCTTGTATTGAGCGGTTATAACGCATTGAAACTCTGCTGGCATCCTGATGGTAACAGGATAATATTTGCGACAGGAAATAGTATTTATTCTGTAAATAAAGACGGCTCAAATGTTGTGTTTGTGAAAAATCATAATGTTCCAGCAGATATATATTTTTATTTATATTACAACTTAATAGCATATATTTATCCGCGAAATATTATTGTTACAGAGAAATTTTCAATCCCGTAAAATGAATTTTAATTTCATTACGGGGTTAGAATTAACGCCGATAGGAGTAAATGATTTGTGATTATTGTTAATGTATCGTGGCTTGCTAAGAAATAGTTATAAAAGGAGACAATAAAAAAATGCGATTTAAGAAAGAAGTTTTAATAATATACATAATGTTAATTTCATTTAATGTGTTTCCTGACTATATTCCATATCCAATAATAATGATACACGGCAGGGGTGATACTTCCCAATTTTGGAATTATCATGGAGGAATGCCTGGATTTAGGCAGTATATGCAGCAATACTATCCTCTTGAATTACCAAACATCCAGAATCCAAAATTTAGGACAGCAGATTCTAATTTTCCATATTGGAGTTTTGAAAATTTAGGAAAGCATTTATATTCATATTCAGTTTCAGACCCAGCGCAAAGGGCAGTTTATTGGATAGAGGAAATTTATCATCGTGATAAAGGAAAACTTGGAACAGTATTGGTTACTAATCAAGTAGACGAAAATAATAATAGCGTAACACGTACTGTTAAGGATATATATCCTTTAATAGAAATAGATACTGTCAAGAAGCGAGGGGCTTGCCCATCTAGAAAGAACAAATTTTCTTCCTGAAACACATTGTTATATACTAACTAATCTTATCAAAACTTGACACCTGGTTTTAAAAAGGTATAATAAAATCTTAAAAACAAAGGGAAAATATCTGGCATAATTTATGCTTACAAAACAGTAAAATACTTGGATGGAAAAAATGAAAAAGAAAAGGTATAAAACAGATGAAGCAACTGGATTAAAAATTCCGATTGTTTCAGAAGAAACACAAGTATGGCAAATGGATGAGGCTCAGGAAAAAGCCATAAAGCATGGACAGGGCCCTTTACTTATAGTTGCTGGAGCAGGAACTGGTAAAACAAGGGTGATAACTCAAAAAATAGCATATCTAATAAATGAAAAAATTGCCGAGCCATCGCAAATTTTAGCTCTTACCTTTTCTGAAAAAGCTGCGGACGAAATGGAAAAAAGAGTTTATGAGCTCGTGCCATATGGAATGATAGACACTCATATATCCACTTTTCATTCTTTCGGACATTCAATAATCAATGATTCTTTTGCAGATTTGCGTATTGCTCCGGATTGGAAACTTATAACTGATATTGATGCAGTAATATTAGTTGTCCAGAATATTGACAGATTTAATCTAAAAATATATAAACCCCTGAATAACCCTGCAAAGTATATAAAGGCGATTCTAGATTTTATATCTAAATTAAAAGATAATCTTATAAAACCAGAAAAATATTCTCAATACGCAAATCAACTACTCCAAAACGCAGCAAATGACGAAGAAAAAGAATTGGCAGAAAAACATATTGAACTTTCACATTTTTATACCATATATGAAACATTGAAATTGGAAAAAAATTTGCTTGATTACGGAGATCTGATAATGGTTCCATATTATCTTTTTTTGGATAGAAAATCTGTTCTTTCAAAATATCAAGAAAAGTTTAAATATATTTTAATAGATGAATTTCAGGATACAAATTATGCTCAATTTGAATTTATTAAACTCATAGCAGATAAATACAGAAATATCACCGTTGTTGGTGATGATGACCAGATGATTTACCGATTTAGGGGGGCTGCAATATCAAATATAATGAATTTCAAAGATTATTATAAAGATGCAGAAGTTGTTGTGTTGAAAACTAATTATCGTTCTGCCCAAATGATTCTTGATGCTGCTTATAAACTTATTCAAAATAATAACGATAGATTAGAAAAAAAACTTGGTGTGATAAAAAAACTTGAATCAAAATACAAACAGTCACATAGATTAAAACCTATAAATATAAATATTTTTTCAAATTATTCAGAAGAAGCGGATTTTATTGCTAATGAAATAGAAAATTTAGTAAAAGAGAAAAAATATACATTAAAAGATTTTGCAGTACTTGTCCGTACCAGGAATGATGCAAAAATGTTTTTAAAAACTTTTGAAAGGCGGGGAATAAAATATATTTTTACAGGAGATGAAGGACTTTATAATAAAAAGGAAGTTCAATTTTTAATTAATTTTTGCCGCGTTCTTGCAACACCTTATGAATTCAATCCATTATTTGATGTTGCCATATCACCATATTATGATATAGATCCGTTTTTAATGTCAAAATTAATGAACAAAGCTCGCGATTATTCAATACCTGTTTATGATTTACTCAAAAGGATTGATTTATATAATGAAATTATCATAGATGATAAAGAAAGGAAAAAAATAAATCAATTGGTTGCAGATATAGAATATTATAGTAAACTTGTGGCAGAAGATTTTTCAGCTGGTGAAATTTTATTTGAATTTATAAGTAAGAAGAGGATTTTTGAAAATTTAATGAAAGAAAACTCACCAGAGGCGGACCAGAAAATTATAAATATATCCAGATTTTTTGAAATTGTAAAAAATTTTTCCGTAAATGAAGATTATGATACATTATATAATTTTGTAAATTACATAGATTTACGTCAGAAAGCTGGAGACAAACCAGAATCGGATACATTTCAAAATATGGATGAAGATGCTGTTTTGGTTTCAACAATTCACAAAGCTAAAGGTCTTGAATTCCCAATTGTATTTATAGTTGCTTTAATACAAGACAAATTTCCAGTTAAATCAAGAACTTTATCATCTTTGCCATTACCCGAACAGATTATGCATGATTTGGTTGATGAAGAAACATATCAAAAAGAAGAAGAACGTAGATTGTTTTATGTGGCTATGACTCGGGCAAAGGATGCACTGTATTTATCAGCATCAAAACAGTATGAAGGCGCAGGGGATAAAAAAATAAGCATTTTTTTAAATGAGATTGGATTTAATGAACCAGAAGAAAAAATTATAAAGACACAAAAACCAGAAGATAAAATAAAATATTTTGAAAGAAAAGAGCAGATACTTTCAGATATAAAATTAAATCTTGATAATATAATTCTTAGCAATTATCAAATAGATGATTATATAACATGCCCATTTAAATATAAATTGATTCATATTTTAAAATTACCTATAAGAGAACAACCCGAGATAATTTATGGTCAAGCAATGCATAAGGTGGTTTCAGAATATTTTAAAGCAAGACAGGAAGGGAGGGATATATCTCTTGATGAACTTAAAAATATATTTATGTCATTGTGGAAACCTATCGGTTTTATTTCCAGACAACATGAAAAAGCCAGATTTGAAAAGGGACTTGAAAATATACAGAGATTTTATTTAAAAGAAAAAGATAATAAAATTATTCCAAAGTATATTGAGAAACGTTTTGATTTTAAATTAACTGAAAATCTTACCATTACAGGGAGATGGGATAGAATAGATGAGGTTGATGGAAAATCCATAATTATTGATTATAAGACATCGGATGTTATTTCCTATGAAGAGGCCAAGAAAAAAATAGATACCCCTAATGTTTATAATCAGTTAAAATTATATGCTATTGCATATGAAAAAATATTTGGTAGACCTGTTGATGAGGTTGGAGTTTATTTTCTTGAATCAACAATTCTTGTTACTAAAAAAATAAGAAAAGATGTTTTGGAAAGATTCATTGAAAAGATTTTAGAAGTAGCTGAAGAAATAAAAAAAGAAAATTTTGATGCAACTCCAGAGTCCCATATATGCTCAATGTGCGCTTTTAATAACATTTGTCCTTTTTCAAAAGCAGACGTGTTGTTTTAAAATTTTCTTAAATAGTATAATTTAATAAAATATTTTTAGTATTTTGTTAGTAATTGCTATTTTTAAAACTAAATTTGAACTATGTTTGAACTATTTTTAAAAAATGTTATAATTATTATATATAATATATAGAGGGTGTAAAATGAAAGATAAAAAAATAAAAAAAGGTATAATTTCTTTGATATGCGGTCGGTTGGGTTCCACTTTTATTTCTACTGTTGTGCGTGGCATAGAAAATAGAATAAATGAATTGAAAAAACATAGAGTTGAGATTTATTCTATGAATTCTATAAATCCGGAAGAAACAGGTAAATCCATAGAAAAAATATTAAAAGAAAAAAATTCAGATGGAATAATTGTGATAAGTTCTTCTACTGATATGAAATTTTTAAAAAATACAAAAAAATATAAAATACCAATTGTTTTTATAGAGAGAGATTATCCAGGTCATCATAGTGTAACTGTGGATAATTTTAAAGCGGGTTATAATGCAGGAAAATATTTACTTGAAAAAGTAAAAAGGAAAAAAATAGCTGTAATACTTGATCCGCAGGTTAAAGATAAAAATTCAGCCACTTATTATAGATATGAGGGTTTTAAAAAGTATCTTAAGGAAGTGAATATAAATGTGCAAAACATTTTTACCACATATGTCAAATATCACACTATTGAAGATGGAAGAAATTCTTTTGATTTAATTTATGAACATATAAAAAAGATAGACGGAATTTTCAGCGTTGCAGGAGATTTGGCTGCCATTGGATTCATGTATGAGGCAAAATCATACGGTATAAAATTTCCTGATGATATTGCAATTATTGGTTTTGATGATGTGGAAATGGCATCTGCGGTTGAGCCACCACTAACCACAATAAAACAACCGATTCTCAAACTTGGTGAAGAAGCGGTAAATATTTTGGAAGATGTTTTTAACGGCAAAATAAAGAAACCCGTAAAAAAAGTGTTAGAATCAGAGCTGATTATTAGAAAAACTGCATGAGAACATACTGTTAAATGTAAGATGTGAATATCAAGTAAAATAAATAATATTTACTACTTTTGAATTACTTTTAAGCTGTTTTATGATTATTTTCAAATAAAAAATTTGTATTTTAATTTTTATTCCAAAAATGCTTGCCAGAAGTAAAAAAATATTGTATACTTTCAAAAAATTATTTTTGAATTATTAACATACTAAGGAGGCTACTTGAAATGGCAAATAAGAATGCAAAAGTGAGTGAGAATGTTCCTGGTAAATATTATGTGGATGATCAGTGTATTGCCTGTGGCGTATGTGAAAGCACTGCGCCTGAAAATTTTAAAATGAATAGTGATGGAACGCATGCATATGTTTATAAACAACCAGAAAACGATGTGGAAGAAGGCCAAGTAAAAGATGCTATGAGTTCTTGTCCATCTAATTCAATAGGTGACGATGGAGTGTAAATAGATAAATCATATAGAGATTTATCCTTTTTATCAGAGGAAATCCCTGTGAGATTCAGGGTGCTGTTCCGCAACGGTAATCTTAAATGATTTTTAAGTAGCCCGGTCCACTGATAAAAGAGGCAAGTACCTTCGCGAAAAGGGAAGATAAAGTATAAAAAACACCCCGACTCGCGTCGGGGTTTTTTGTTTTAAGGAGTATAATATATGATAATTTACCTTATAAGACACGGCGTGACTGATTGGAATGATAAATTATTATTTCAGGGACATACAGATACCGAATTAAATAAAAATGGAAAAAGACAGGCTAAATATATTGCTTTAGAATTAAAAAATTTAAAATTTGATATTATTTTTTCTAGTGATTTAAAGAGAGCTTATAAAACAGCAGAGATAATAAAAAAAATTACAAAATATCAGGGAGAAATAATCCAAACAGATAAATTACGTGAAAGAAATTATGGCAGTTTTGAAGGTAAAAGTTATGAATTATTAAGACACAATAAAAAAGATTTTGATGGAGAAAAAGATAATCAATTTTTTAAAAGAATAAATAATTTTTTTGATTTTGTAGTTAAAAAATACAAGGGGAAAAATATAGTAGTTGTAACTCATGGAGGAGTGGTACGGCAGATAATATCAAGGATACTTAATTTAAAAGATTATAAAAGGATAAGAATTTTAAATGCATCTATTTCTGAAGTGTATTATGATGAAAAACATGATAAATTTTTTCTTTTGAGATTAAATAGCATGGCTCATTTACCAAAAAAAGAAAGAATAAAAATACATCAAAATGTTATAGGAGTTTAAGATTTTAATTACACTAACGATTTATTTGTAAAAACTCCTGCTTTCTGATTAATAATGATGAATTAAAAAATGAGAGATAACCAGGCTTATTTTTACGATTGAGAAATCCATTTTATGGGAATATGGATGGAGAGCGTTTGCTAATCATATAAAAATCTTTTGTTTTAGACTAGGATTTAATTTTATGGAGTTTTAAATTGATGAATACAGGTTTGATTCAGGTATATACAGGAGATGGTAAAGGAAAAACGACTGCTGCAATAGGCGCTGCAATAAGAGCAGCTGGTTGTGGGAAAAAAGTTATTTTTTTTCAATTTTTAAAATTTGGAAATTATATTTGTGGTGAAGAAAAAATATTGAAAAAAATTAATAATATCAAATTTATAAAATTTAACGAACCAAGTCCTATTTTTGATAAAAAAATTGATATAAAAAAATTAAAATTTAACTCAAAAAAACATATTTATAAAGCCATTGAATATATAAATTCCGGTAAATATGATGTTGTTATTCTTGATGAATTAACTCATCATTTCAAGTATAAAACTATGAAAGTAAAAGATTTTTTGAAAAAAATTAAAAATAAACCTGAATATGTTGAAATTATTATAACAGGAAGATACGCCCCAAAAACATTATTGAATAATGCAGACCTAATTACTGATATGAAAAAGATAATACATCCTTATGATAGAAATATTAAATCAAGAAAAGGAATTGATTATTGATGAGGATAAAATTATTAATATATAAAATTATATTTTTATATATTGGTTGTATTTATGCAGAAACTATCATAGATGATGTTGGCAGAAAAATTGAATTAAAATTACCTGTCTCATCCATCATATCTTTATCTCCGGCACATACAGAAATGCTTTATTACTTGAATCAGGAAGATAAAATAAAAGCAGTATCATTAAACTGTAATTATCCAAAAGATGTTGAAAAAAAAGAAAAAGTTGGAACATTTTTAAATCCAGATATTGAAAAAATATTGAAAAATAAACCCGATTTAGTAATATCAGGCGGTGGAATCCAGAAAAAAGCAATAAAAAATCTTGAGAATTTAAATATACCTGTAATTGTTTTATATCCACGTGATATAGAAGGTATAATTGAAAATATGAATTTACTTTCTTTTATTACCGGTTGTAAAAATTGTTTTGAAAAAATACAAAATTTTAAAGTGAAAGTAAAATTCCATTCAAAAGTAAATATTAAGATATACATGGAAATATGGGGTGAGCCAATAATGTCTGTAGGTGGTACTTCTTTTTTAAATGATATAATAAAAAGAGCAGGTGCAGAAAATGTTTTTGAAAATACAAAACAGGAATATCCTAAAATATCTGATGAAATTGTTATAAAGAAGAATCCAGATATAATAATTCTTCTTTACAAACCAAAAAAAAATTTCAAAGAAAAACCAAGATTTAAAAATACTTTAGCGGGAAAAAATGATAATATTTTTATTTTATCTGAACGGGAACAGGATATATTTTTTAGAACAGGACCGAGGGTTGTTGAAGCTATTGATATTATTTTAAATATTATAAAGAAAGTAACAAAATGAAAAAAAATATTTTTATCGTTATTTTACTGATATTATTGTTTATTGTAATTTTGATTTCTTTAATTAGTGGCAGCGTGAAAATATCTTTAAATGAATTATTTTCTATATTTTTCAATACTAAAGTAGAGACAGATAGTAGCTTGATAATATTTAAAATTCGTCTGCCAAGAATATTTCTTGCAATTTTAATCGGTGGAACTCTTGCTGTTACTGGCGCAATGCTTCAGGCAATTTTTAAAAATCCACTTGTTGATCCTTTTATTACTGGTGTTTCTTCGGGAGCAGCATTTGGGGCAACAATAGCAATTATCTTTAAATTTTATTCAATTACATTTTTTGCTGTTTTTGGAGCTATTCTTACCATTTTATTTGTTTACAGATTATCAGTTAAAAATAATAATTTAAATTTATATAATCTTCTTTTAATAGGAGTTATGACAGGTTCTTTTCTATCATCGTTAATAATGTTTTTGAGTGCTTTTTTTAACAAAGATATGGTAAAAGTAATTTTTTGGCTTATGGGGGATCTTTCAATAACTGATACATTTTTACTTAAAATATCTTATATAATTTCAATCATTATTATCATTTTTTGTATATATTTTTCAAATGATTTAAATATTTTATCTCTTGATGAAGATGAAGCAAAAGTATCAGGAGTTAAAACCGAATTCATAAAAACATTTTATTTTATTTCTTCTGGAATTTTAACTGGACTTTCTGTGTCTTTATGTGGCGTGATTGGTTTTGTTGGATTAGTTGTCCCACATATTGTTAGATTTTTTATTGGACCTGATTTACGTATATTGATACCTTTTTCTTTTTTAACTGGCTCTATCTTTTTACTTATATGCGATACGATTGCAAGAGTAGTATTTGCTCCGACAGAAATTCCTGTTGGTATTATAACCGGATTGTTTGGTGCGCCTGTTTTTGTGTCACTTTTAATAACTCGTAAATAGGTGAAAATAATGGAAATTTTAAAACTTTTAAATATTCAATATAAATATCCTGAATCTTTAAATAATTGTTTAAATAATATAAATTTTACTGTTTGTGATGGTGAAACTATTGGCTTGATTGGCCCCAATGGAGCAGGGAAGACAACACTGTTAAAGATTATATGTGGTTTAATAGATGAATTTTCAGGAGATATTTTAATTTATGGTAAACAAATTCAAAAATATTCAAGCATAGATCTTGCCAAGTTGATATCCTATATACCGCAGATGGATAATTATGTTTTTGATTTTACTGTTGAAGAAATAGTTACAATGGGACGAAGACCATATACAAATAGTTTTGGTATTTTAAAACCATATGATAAAAAAATCGTAAAAGAAGTAATTGATATGCTTGGTTTGACAAAAATTGTAAAAAGAAAATTCTTAAGTTTAAGTGGTGGAGAGAGACGGCTAACTTTAATTGCCCGTGCACTTGCTCAAGAAACAAAAATAATTCTAATGGATGAACCAACTAATAATTTAGATTTAAATCATAAAATAATTCTAATGAATAAAATCATAGAATTAAATAAATCAGGCAAGACAATAATTTTAATTTCTCATGATATTAATTTGTTATCAGAATATTTAAATAGAATAATTTTTATAAAAGAAGGGCGGGTGATAAATGATGGAACCGTAAATAATGTGTTAAACGAAAAAAGTTTGAAAAACATATTTGAAATTAAAAATTTTTTTATTTGTGAAAACAAAATTACAAAGAAGCCAAACGTTTTTTTTATACCTGAAAAGGAGGTTTAATTATGAAAAGATTTATTTTTATAGGTATGATTTTTGCGTTAATTTTTATTATTATGCCGATAGAAATCTGTACTGCACAGAGCACTGAAAAATGGTTTGATATTCCAGGTAGAGAATTTTTATCGCAGGAACAAGAAATAAAAAAAGAAACTACTGAAAAAAAAGTTGATATAGGTGATATAGTTATTACAGCACGAAATATCCCTGAATTAATATCTATTGTTCCCAAAGATGTTCAAATAATAAAAACAGAAAATGAAAAATTATACGGTGAAGATAAAATAAAGGATATTATTGATAATTTACCTGGCATATTTATAAATGAGAGAGGGGCAAATGATTCTCTTGCAACCATTTATTTGAGAGGAAGTGGTACAAAATATACATTATTAATGTTTGATGGTATTCCATTGAATGATTTTATGACTGGTGGTGTAGATTTAAGTAAAATTTCCGATTTAAATGTAAATAAGATTGAAGTAATAAAAAGTGGTATGTCAAGTATATATGGTGCCGATGCATCTGCTGGTGTAATAAATATAATAACAGGTGATGAAAAAAAATATTATTTGAAAGTATCTGGTATTTATGGAACGGCGGATTTAAAAAAGTATTTTATATCTTCTAATGCGAAAATTTTTAATGTTGATTATGTTATAGGTTATACAGAAGAGAAAAAAGGTGATTATTTTCCAAATTCTGATATTGATAAGAAAAGCGCTAATATAAAAGTATCATTTTCAAATAAAGGTTTAATAAATGCTATTTTAACTGGATATTATTTTAAAAGAAAAATGGGTATTCCTTTTAATGATTTTGGACCATCTATTGCAAGACAGTATGATGAGGATTTTTCTTTAGGCATTACTGATGTTATTAATTTGGATTTTGTAATTTTAAAAATAAATGGATTTTTAAGATCAGCTGATTTAATTTATGATAATCCAGACATATATTACCCAATTTATTCAAGACATATTAAAAAAGAATATCAGGCCTCTTTGTTAGGAATATACGAAGAAGGTAATTGGCTTTCACTACTTGCTGGGCTAGAATGGAATTTAAAAAATTTAGATTCAACAGATATTGGTAAAAAAGATATAACAAATAATGCAGCTATTTTGAATAGCACCTTGAAATTTTTTGAAGAAAAATTGATTATTAATGGTGGGGCTAGATTTGATTTTAATTCTCAATATAAAAATTTTAGCAGTCAAAATTTATCTGTTTCCTATAAATTTCCTGATAAACTTGAAATATATGGAACAATTGATAAATCATTTTCTGCGCCTACTTTTGGTAATCTTTATTGGCCTACATCAATTTATAGTTTTATGGGGACTACCTATATATACGAATCAAATTCTAATTTAAAACCAGAACAGATAATTACTTATGAAACTGGCCTTAAAAAGAGTTTTGATAAAATAGATGAATCAATCAGTGTATATTATAAAGATATAACTGATTTAATTAAATATGTTGATGAGGTATCAGGCAATACAATAACAAATAAACCTATAAATATTGATTGGGCAAAAGTTATAGGACTTGAATTAAAAATAAATTATATTCCTTTTGATTTTTTAACATTAACAGGAAAATGTGATTTTAAATTGGAACAGAATGAAAGAACAAATACAGGCACTGCTTATTCGCTCGGCGGATATGAAATTGACAGCACATACAGGATTGCTGGGCTTATAAAATTACCCTTTAATTTAATGATTGGTATTAATGGTGATTATGTGAATTTTAATAGAGATTATAAAGGGAATAAAATAAATCCATATTTTATAATGTCTGGAAGGTTAACTCAAAAAATAAATGAAAATTTTGAAGCGTATTTACAGATAGAGAATATTTTAGATAAAAAGGATTACAAAGTTGTAAGTGGTTATCAGATGCCTGGTAGGGAATATCAAACAGGAATAAAATTAGAATTTTAATTATTAAAATTTTAAAAATTAGGTAATGTTCTAAAATAGTTCTTGAATAGTTCATAAGTGGTTCTAAATATTTTATAACTCGTGATGAACTAGTTAGAACTATTCTTGAACTATTTTAGAACAGTTTTAATAGTAACAATTTTATTATTTTGAAGACCAAGTATTAATTTTTTTAACTGTATTGGACCATCAGAAGTATCTTTAAAAAAAGCAAGATATATTTTTTTATTCATTACTTTTAATAATTTAATTTTTATTCTATCTCCGAGTAAGATGTGATGTATGTATTGTAAATTGCCATCTTTTCCAGTGAGAGCATATAAATAATAAAAGATTTCATTGCCAGTTGTTGAAACCGCTATTATTACAACGGCGTCTTCTATTTCATCGTTATTTAAGTAACCTTCTTTAAATTCAACAACTGATGCCTGAATTTTTGCATCAAATCCAGCAATAAATTCTTTTTCAAAATAACCATCAGTCATTTTTATTTTTTTATTTGGTATTTGTTCATTAGGATATTCAAAATTGTTTATCTGCCTTTCATAACTGTTAAATATTGCGCAAGACAAAAAATAAATTGTGAAAATAATTAAAAATATTATTTTTTTCACTATGCATCCTTTTAAAAAATATATTTTTTTGATAAATTAAATATAATATTTTAAATTTAAATTGACGTATTATTTATTAATTATTATAATACCAGAAATTTAATAGGAGTAAAAATGAAAAAAAATAAAGTTTTATCTATAATAATACCGGTTTATAATGAAAAAAATACAATAGAAAAAACAATATCTGAAGTAAAGAAGGTAAAATTAAAATCAATTAAAAAAGAAATAATTGTTGTTGATGATGGCTCTACTGATGGAACAAGAGAAATTTTAAAAAAGATACACAAAAAAGATAAAAAAATAATTATAATATATAAAAGCAAAAATGAGGGGAAGGGTTCTGCTGTGCGTATTGGTATAGATAAAGCCAGCGGAGATTTTATAATAATACAAGATGCAGATCTGGAATACACTCCCGAGGATTATAATATAATGCTCATGCCAATATTAAAAGGTTATGCAGATGTTGTTTATGGTTCCAGGTTTTTAGGACCTCATCGTTCATTTTTATTTTGGCACTATATTGCCAATAAATTTTTGAATTTTTTAGTTAATATTTTATACAATACTACATTAACAGATATGGAAACATGTTTTAAACTTTTTAAATCGGAAATAATAAAAAATATTAAACTTCGTTCAAATACTTTTACGATTGAGCCAGAAATAACTTCTAAAATTTTAAAAAGAAATGTTCGTATTTATGAAGTTCCTATTCAATATTATGGTAGGGGATATGAAGAAGGTAAAAAAATAAAAGCAATAGATGGTATAAAAGCATTTTTAACTCTTTTGTGGTATAGATTTTTTGATTAATGAAAAATTATAAATTAATAATTTCAATCATAGTTTTTTTTCTCGGACAATTATTATTATTTGCATTTAGTCTGTATTTTTATGGATTAATAATATCCTTATTATCTGTATTTATTTTATTTTTTGATGAAATTTTTATTTTTATCAAAAATTTTGTAAAAAATAATTTAAGTGTTTTATTAGTTTTATTAATTTTGTTTTTTTCGTTTCTTAGTTATTTTTTTATTAATAAAAATAATTTAATTGCAGTTTTATTATTTTTTATATCTGGTTTAATATTTTTTATTATTAAAAATAATTTATGCTTTTATGACATTGATAAAATAAATTCCAAAAAAGAAAAAATAAATAAATGGGAAATATTTTTTATTGTTTTTGTGATTATAGCAACATATTTTTTATATTTTTATAAACTTGATAAAATACCATCAGGCGCCATATTTCATGAAGCGCGAATGGCTTTGCATTTTCCTGAACTTGAAAGAAAATATATACCATATATAAAAGATAATCAGGTTAATTGGGCATCTTTTGTTTTTTATCTTGGATTATTTTTTACAAAATTATTTGGATATAATATTGGTAATGTTAGAATGGCTTCTTCAATATTTTCTTTATTGGCTGCTATATCCTTTTATTTTTTGCTAAGACGTTTAACTTCTTCTACTACCGCTTCTTTATTCACATTGTTATTTATTACAAATGAAAGTGTTATATCATTATCAAGACAATTTTATCCTGTTACAATTTTATTTTTATCTATTTTACTAGGCGCATATTTTATTATTGAAGGGGTATCAAGAGATAAGAGTTTTTATTTTTTCATTTCCGGTATTGCAGCTGGATTTAGCTTGCTTGGTTATCTTGCTGGTAGAGTAATTTTTTTTATTCTTTTTATATGGTTATTATTTTTTATTTTTTTCAGAAAGACAAGAATTAAAAATATTATATTTTTTATTTTAGGTTTTATTATATCTAGTATGCCATTTTTTTATATGTGGATTAAAGAGCCACAAGTTATATGGGGATATATAAATTTTCTAGATCCAAATAAGAATAAAGATATATTACAAAGAATAAATCAATTTTTTCAGGGTATAATTCCGCATATAAAATTATTTTATAATACTGGTGATGTAGAATCTTTATTGAAATTAAAAGGTGAACCTTTTTTTAAAGATAATTATTTTATCTGCATATTATTTACCCTTGGATTTTTTTACTCGGTTATAAATTTGAATAAAGAAAAATTCATATTTTTATTATTATTTTTATTTTTAGGTTCATTACCATCTGTTATGAGTGGATTTCCTTTTTTACGCAGAGCATCTTTACTAATACCTGTTATTTTTCTTATTGGTGGCATGACTTTTGAACATATACGTTTAATTATCATAAAAAATTATAAAAATCATACAATATTTATAATTATCTCTTTGTTACTTGTCATTTTTTCAGCATTAAAATCAATTAATAATTATTTTATTAAAATGATAATTGATCCTAGTTTTAGAATGACATTTAATTATTCAATTTTTAATCAAGGTGAAAAGATAAGACAGTATAAAGATTCAAATATTTATATTCAGCCATATAAAAAAGGCATGGGTGCTGAAATTGCTCCGGTGTTAATTTATCCTAAGCATACGGAATATAAAATTATTTTTTATAATCATAATTTATTAATAGCAGATTATTATAAAGATGGACTTTTCCTTTTAGAACCTTATATGGAAGCGAGTATTCCAGTTATAAAGCAAATATTTAAATCTGCCCAGATAGAAGTTATAAAAGAACAAAATAAAGATTCAAAATTTTATCAATCAAATCCATCTCCATGGGAAATACATTATGATCATTTTAATCCTTATTGTTATAATGTTATTTTTAATATAAAAAAGGATGATATAAGAAATGTAAGAAATTCATTGATAAATTTTAATGAGAGAGAATTAATAGATATTTATGATGATAAATTTGCTGAAAAATATGCTGGTCAAAAATTAGATTTATGTGGATTGTTTATACTTGATTGTCTCAATAAATCAAAACTGGTTGATATTAAAATTTTATGGGATGGCTGGCAGATTTATATTGATGGCAAAAGAATAGAGAATGAAAGATCAAAAATAAGTTTAGAATGTGGTATTCATTATATACGTTTAGTAGGAAAAGTCCCAAAATATATTTCTGGGCATTTACCAATTTTAATTAAAAATAACGAGGAAGATATAATAAATAATAAAATGTTATATGCGATTTCTAAACCTTATGGAATAAAAATAAAATTTTTTAAAGAACATAATGGTTGGGAGAAAAAGACGCCTCAATTTTCTTTTATAAATTTTTTATATCCATTTCGTATTTATAAAAATCCATTACCTTATCCTTTTTCTGCGGAATTTACAGGTAAAATACAGGTTAATAAAGATGAAGAATATTCAATAATAGCAGACCCTACAATGAGAACTAAAATTTTAATTAACGATGAAGTTATTTATGATAATATGAAAAATGAAAACCCTTATAATTATTATTTAAAAAATATTAAATTGGACTCAAATAAAAAATATGATATAAAAATACAACAAAATTATAATGATACAAATATAATGTACAATACAATGATACTTTATTATAAAGTGAAAACAGATGGGTATTATAAAATAATTCCATCTGATTGGATAACATTTTTTTAAATTAATCATGGGCTGGTGATATATTTGAAAAAAAAGAAAAAAGCTTTGATCATAGGAATAACAGGGCAGGACGGTTCATATCTTGCTGAGTTATTACTTGAAAAAGACTATAGAGTGTTTGGTGTGGCAAGGCGTATTTCAAGTCCAAATTTGGATAGAATAATACATATAAAGGATAGAATAGAACTTATATGTGCAGATATTCAAGATATGGCTTCCATTTTTAGGACAGTAAAATCTGTAAGACCAGATGAAATTTATAATCTTGCTGCTATGTCATTTGTGCCTGCTTCGTGGCAGACGCCGTATTCTACAATTGAAATTGGTGCTATTGGTGTATTAAATGTTTTAGAATCTATCAGATTGATAGATAGAAATATTAAATTTTATCAGGCATCTTCAAGTGAAATGTTTGGTAATGCAAAAGAAAGTCCTCAGAATGAAAATACACCATTTTATCCTAGGAGTCCTTATGGGATTGCCAAATTAACAGGTCATTGGTTAACTGTTAATTACAGAGAAAGTTTTAATATATTTGCATGTTCTGGAATATGTTTTAATCATGAATCACCAAGACGCGGTTTAGAATTTGTAACGAGAAAAATTACATATAATATTGCACGAATAAAAGCAGGATTGGTTAATAAATTACCAGTTGGTAATATTAAAACCAAGAGGGACTGGGGATTTGCTGGTGATTATGTTTATGCGATGTGGCTAATGTTACAATATAAAAAACCAGATGATTATGTGATTGCAACAGGAGAAACACACACCATAGAGGATTTTATTAAAATAGCATTTTCATACGTTGGGCTTGATTATAAAAAATATATTAAAATTGATAAAAGTTTATTCAGACCAGCAGAAGTTGTAGAACTTGTGGGTGACAATACTAAAATAAAAAGAGTACTTGGCTGGGAACCAAAAATAAAATTTGAACAATTAGTGAAACTTATGATTGAATC
>JAOAIN010000027.1 GCA_026414685.1 Candidatus Goldiibacteriota bacterium | reverse complement strand
ATTACCTATTACAACTGAATCTTTTAATTTAGCATCTGGATGTATTTTAACATTTTTACCAACCCAAACATCACGACCTATTGTTCCTTTGCGTTCACCTTTTATCTCACAATCAATTTCTCCATTCAAAATATCATCATGGACTTTTCTATATTCTGCAAGAGTGCCTATATCTATCCAATATCCTGAACCAGTAAAACCAAAAAGTTTTTCCTTTTTTGCCAATAGATCAGGAAAAAGATTTTTAGAAAAATCATAGTTAGTTTCATCTGGAATATATTTAAATATTTCTGGATTAAAAACATAAATACCCGTATTTATGGTATCTGAAAAAACCTCACCCCATGATGGTTTTTCAAGTAGTTTTTTCACTCTGCCGTCCTGTTCGGTTATAACAATACCATATCTTAGTGGTTCTGCTGATTTTGTTAAAACCATGGTAGCGAGTGCTTTGTTACTATTATGAAAATCTATAGCTTTTTTCAGATCAAAATTTGTCAATACATCTCCACTTATTATAAGAAATTTGCTATCTTTTATAAAATTTTTTGCAAGGGTAATACAACCAGCTGTTCCTAAATCTCTATCAGCCTTAGAATAGGTTATTTTAACTCCAAAGGCAGAACCATCTTTAAAATAACTTATTATTATTTCTGACTGGTAAAAAAGATTTATTATTATATCAGTGAGCCCGTTTTTCTTTAAAAGATTGATTATATGCTCAAGCATGGGGGTATTCATAACAGGAACCATTGGTTTTGGTATATTAACAGTCAATGGTCTTAATCTGGTTCCGAAACCACCGGCAAGTATTATTGCTTTCATTTTTTCATCCTCTGTTTATAATAAACATAAAAAAATTATATATATCATTTTTATTAATACAGGGATTCACAGTATTTTTTACATTTATTATTAAAAAATTTTTATTTCATATCTATCTAATTCTATGATAATAATTGTTAAGACTATAAATTTATATACAAAATTTATTCCCTTTTATAATAATCTAAAAAATATCTATTTAAAAGGGCAAAAATACTTCTTTTTTCATACAGTGGGTTCCAAGGATATCTTGCAACAACACCCCAGAAACACCGTGTAGCAGACCCAGAAGGAGCAAGATTTGAAATTGTCCATGAAACAATTGTTCTGCCTCCGGTATTTAATACAGAACAACTATTATCACAGCCCACATAATCAAGAACAGTTGGTAACGTATCCCATAAATTAAAAGTAACAGTGGAACCACTTGTATTTGTAACAGTAATACAGTATGTAATTGTCTGCCCTAATGTTGCCTGTGTTACATTAACTGACTTAAATAATTTTAAATAAGAACCACAATTTTCTGAAGAATAACAATAAACCATACCTGTTTCTGCATCTGGAGTACTTCCACTTTCATATTCACATACATGAACATTATCATAAAATAATGGTACTTCTTTTAAATCAGAATAACCAGAGCCACAGTTAGGTGCCTCTGCAATCCTAGAATAATCATTTTCATCACTCAAACACCGTGAACCAGTTCTTCTAAACATTGAATGTGGACTCCCTGATTGCATATAACCACCATTTGGTGGAATTAAAAATGGTTTCTGTGTCATATTTTGAAAAGTTAATCTATAACACCAGTTTACTCGCCTGCCACTGCCACAATCAGTATATGTCTGGGAAATCATTCCAGTGGTAGCAGGGTTATAAACTCCACATTGAGGATTATTTGATGCATCGTACATCTGGAAATTGGTTGATGGTTGAGTTGTATCCCAATCACCATTGGGGTCATATACACAGTATTGAAATGAAAATCCCTTCATCCATACTCCAGATTCACTCCAGTTATAAATCCTAAATCTCATTCTGTATTCATCACCCGAGCAGGAGTTATCTTCTTTATCACTTATTACTGATCCAGCATTACACATCTGTAAATCTGCTTTAATAAATGGTATACCTGTTATATTTATTGCTTTGGCACATTGAGCATCAACATTCCCTGATGTTGAACAGCAAGTTGTTGCAAACTGCCCATTTTCTCCAGCTGCAATATGTATGTAATAACTACCAGCATGCTCTGGCGGTAAATGGACTACCAATCTAACTTTATAAGTACCTGGATTAGCATCGTTATCAATAACCAAACCAGAACTTGCACCCCATGTATCAGTTTGTTTTAAAGCAGTAGCTGTTTGCTGGACCCCATCTATCCACCATGATGTTGAACTACCAGCAAAAGATGACCCTCTATAAATACCTTTTTCATTAGCAAGCCAATTATGTTTACAATTAGAATCTGCACCACCACCAGTTAGTGGTGTATTATTATCAGTCAAAGAAACAGAAAATCTAAGCGCACCACCAGTATGAGTTATAGTAAACTCAATGGTTATATCAGAATCAAGAGCAGCAGTGGAAGGCATGGAAATAGCATTACAATCAAGTGTAACTACAGAAAATATATTAGAAATTAAAATGAAAAGGAATATATTAATTAAATTTAATAATTTTAATAAATTTTTATTACCCATAATATAAAATCTCCTTTAAATTACATCTCTTTATATATTATATATAAATTATTAGTATTTTACAAGTTAAATTTTACAAAATAATTACAAAAATATATTGATATGTATTATTTACAATATTTAACTTTTATGCGTTTATAAGTTCTAGAAAATAACAAATTTCTTGAATATGTAATAAGTTCAAAAGCAGAAAATATAATAAGTGTAGATAAATATTTACTTGTTTTACAAAATTCAAAGGAATTCCGATAATAACCCTAAAACAATTTTTAAAAATTTATTTCAATATAAATAATTTTAAAATGTTTTATATGTGGTAAAAACTATTTTAGAATTGTTTTTGAATTATGTTTGAACTATTTTTGAAATATTTATTGAACGTTTTATTATACGGCATTTGTCACTTGCTATTACAGTTTATGACAGTTTTATATTATCGCCCTTTACATCAAGCAACTCAATTAGTGATAAAAATTTGAATTTATTTAAACTATGATGAATAACTTTTAAAAATTTTAAAGCAACATTATATAGATACCCCTGCCTTTTTACATCCTCAGGAGCATCTTCACAACGAATTACCTCAGCAAGAGATTTGATATTGCAGGATAACCCTGGCAAAGGCAGATACATACAGATAACAACAAATTTTTTTACAGGTATTTCTTCTTTTGTATGCATTAAAAGACCTGTTGTTGAAATATTCACTACTTTACTTTCACTGTATTCATGAAAAATTTTATCCGGATCAAAATTTTTAATTAAATTCTTATCTTCTTCTGTGTCATCAAGAACCCTATATCTCACTTTCACATTTATTGCAACTCTGGGATATTCTCTTCGTTCCTGCGGAACTAAAAGTTCTCCTTCTTTATTTAAATTGTCATTGTTTTCTTTATTTAATCCATGATTTGATTCCATCAGATTTGCGCCTCCTTTATATCAAGTAATTCATTTAATCTCATATATTTATAATTTTTTAAATTATGATGAAATATCTTATGAAATTTCAAAGCGATTTTATAAAAATATTTACTTGAATCAAAAGCCTTTTCTCTTCTCATGATTTCTGCAAGTGCTTTGCAATTACAAGATATGCCAGGAATTGATATATGCATATTAATTACAATGAAACTTTTTATTGGAACTTCTTCGTTTGTATACATCAGTATACCTGTCTTGGAAACGTTTATTGTTTCACCTTCGCTATATTCCTGTAATATTGTATCCGCATCAAATGAACGATTTAGTGCTTTTGTCGCTTCTTCGCTTGATAGGATTCTGTATCTTACAGATACTGTCATCTCAACCCGCGGATGTTCGCGTTTTTCCTTGCCAAAATTTATTTCACCTTTTAAGTTTTCTTCTTGCATAAATTACCCTCCTCTTTTCTTTTAAAAATAATTATTCGCCACCCTTTGTTTTTTATTATTTACAAAATTATATCAAAATAATTTATCTTTTCAATTATAATTTTTATTTTAAATTTTCTTCCATTTTTTTCTGTTATATATATAATAACTATGTTAGAAGTTATTGGTAACTTTACTTTATCATTTATTTCAAATTTTGTCCAACAAATAAGGAATTCAAAAAATTTCATTTTTTTTCTAAAATTCTATAAATTTTAATTTCAAAAAACATATCCTAAATAAATTAAATATGTGTCTCTTCTACATATACAGGAACTTTTTTACAACAAAGAACCATAAATGTATCTACTATAATTCAAAATTTTAATTTTTTTCTTAATTATAATATTATCAAATATTTATTTATAAATTTTGAAATATAATTTTTAATTTGTGAAAAATTTTTTTCATAATTAAAAAAATTTTTTTAATTTTTTAAAATAACGAAAGGGCTTTTGAAAAAATATATATAATAATTATATTTTAAAAAAAATAACCGAAACTTTTTATTAATATAATTGTCTAACAGTTTAAACGATAAACAAATATTTTATTCTGATTGAGGAGTAATTTTGAAAAGAAATATAATAATTTTAATTTTTTTTACAATATTTTTAAAAACAAATTCACTAGGTTGCGCTTTATTTAAACTTTCAGAAAATGGATATTATCTGGAAGAGCAAAAAATATATATAATTCCAGAAGCAGAAAGAAATTTGGATTACATAATAATTGGTTTATGGCCAATCAATGAAAAATATGTTTTTGTTCCTGAAATTAAAAAATCAAAAAATATAACAAATAAGGAATTCAATGAACTCAAAAAGAATATTTATTTATTAAATCTTGAGTTAACACATGGAAATATTTTAAAAAAAATACCTACTTATACAAAAATTTTTGTTGGTTTACAGAAATCAACCGGAAACCTTGAAAAAAAATTCTTCATGGAATATTTAAAAAAAAGGTGCGGATTTACAGATAATGATATTAAAAAAAGAATTTATTTTTTCAATACAGAAACCAATCTGATTTGGGCGCAGGATACTTGCGAAATACTTGGTAAAGACGAAAAAAATAAAAATATCATAGGTATGGCAAATGATGATTTTGCAATGTATTTATCTGCAATTAAAGGTTTAGCAAATAAATACAAAAACTTTTTTACCATCAAATGGTTTGAAGATAATACAAGTGCAGAAGGTGGTGATCTAGAAATAATAACAATGCCAGATAAAACCCCTGCATTAATGATTGGCTGGCATCGTATAATGCGCTACTTAGAACTTAAATATGATATACCTGTAAATTCAAAAGATCAATACAAACAGTGGATGATAGAGGAAGCAAGAACCGCTTATTCAAATTCCATATATGGTATTCCTGTTTATATATTACCGGAAAAATTATTATATAATAAAAATATCGGGACAGATGAAATATTTCATCTTGATATGTATCTGGTGGCATTGCCGGCTGAAAACACAACAAGGGCATTTATTCCTATATATGATAAAAATGATATAGAAGATATTTTATTTAGAAAACTACTTGATAAAGAATTTATTAAAAAATGTAATGAAGTATATGATGCAGCAGCACAACAGTTAATTCAACTCGGATTTGATGTTATCAGAATTCCTTTTTATGACCATCCTGTCAGAAATCCTGCAAATGTTGCTAAATTTAAAAATAAAGAAACTGGTAAAATAACAATTTTTTTAGGCAAATATCCATATCATATTTCAAAAAATGGTGAACTATCTCCCCAACAAAAATTACAGAATGCAATTTTTTATTTGGAAAATACATTAAATTTCTATCAGATGCAGCCTGATAAAAATTCATATATAAATATTCTTATAGCAATAGAATATCTATTCCGTTTAATAGATGAAGAAGAAAAAACTAAAAATCCAATAGTAGAAAAGCAAGCAGAAATTTATAGAAAATATGGCTATGACGTTGTACTCATCCAGCAATATGCATGGGCTTCTGGTGGACTTCACTGCAGTTTGTTATATTAAAATTAAATTTAGCTGTTTATTATGCTATTTGGTAACATTACAGAATATATTTTACAGAGATATTTTTAATTATAATGCTCAAATTACATATTTTTTACATAATTTCAAAACATATTTCCCAAATATACTTATAACATATTTCTAAACTCTTTCCCCTCCTCATAGGCATTTAGAATAGCCACAAATCCTGCATACATTGCAGCCACCTTCATGCTCAAGTGTTGCACCACATTCAGGACATGTTTCTCCTATTATTTTTTGTTCTATATTTTTTTTGAAATCAAATTTTTTAGTATTTCCATTTTTTATATGTAAATATTGTTCAAGTGCAATACCTATTGCATCAGGGCATGATAAAACAATGCCACCCTCCTGCCATGCAGGAGCAGGACATCTTATACCACGTAAATGTTTTATTATTATTTCGGGTTTCACTCCGGCACGAAGCGCAACAGATACCAAACGACTTATTGCCTCTGATTGTGCGGCAGCACAACCGCCAGATTTGCCCATTGTTGTAAAAACTTCACACAATCCATTTTCATCCTCATTTATCGTAACATACAGATTACCACAACCAGTTTTCATTTTAATTGTTTGACCAAATGTTATCTGTGGTCTTGCTCTTGGTTCTATTTTTTCTTTTTTATCCATTATTTTTTCACTTTCACTGGCATCTTTTTTAACAGCAACTGATAATACCTGTGAATCACGCGATCCATCTCTGTATATAGTTACACCCTTGCATCCTAACTCATACGCCAGTTCATAAACTTGACGTACATCATCAACCGTTGCGGAATTTTTAAAATTAACCGTCTTTGAGACAGCATTATTCGTATATTTTTGAAAAGCCGCCTGCATCTTTATATGCCATATTGGTTCTATCTCATGAGCTGTAACAAATATTTTCTTTATATCATCTGGGATTTCATCTATGTCAGATAGATGGCCTTTTTCAGCAACCTTTTTTAATAATTTATCTGAATATAAATTTTTTTGTTTTATAATTTTCAGAAAATATTTATTAACTTCTGGTAACTTATCATTATCCATTACTGTCTTTGTATATGCTATAGCAAAAAGCGGCTCAATGCCGGATGAACATCCTGCTATCATTGATAGTGTCCCGGTAGGAGCAATTGTTGTAAGTGTTGCATTTCTTAACCGCTTATTATTTTTCTTATAAATTGACTTTTCATAATTTGGAAACACGCCACGTTTTGCTGCTATCTCAATGGATGTTTTTTCTGCTTCTTCATAGATAAACTTCATAATATCCTCTGCGAGTTTTATCGCTTCATCGGAGTTATATGGTATCCCTAGGCAAAGTAGCATATCTGCCCATCCCATAATTCCTAAACCTATTTTTCTATTCTTTTTAACCATCTCTTCAATTTTAGTTAAAGGATATTTTGAAACATCTATGACATTATCAAGAAAATGCACTGCCTTTTTAACTGTTTCTGATAATTTTTTATAATCAATTTTATTATCAGGAGTTATCATTTTATCAAGATTTATAGATCCCAGATTACATGCCTCATATGGTAAAAGCGGTTGTTCTCCACAAGGATTGGTGGATTCAATTTCTCCTT
>JAOAIN010000261.1 GCA_026414685.1 Candidatus Goldiibacteriota bacterium | reverse complement strand
GCAAAAATAAATGATACAATTTATTTTAACATGTGTGTTCTTGATATATCATCCACATATTTAAATGTGAGTCAGGTTGTATCAGTTACAAATACATCAATAGTAATTGCCTGTGCAAATTTCCCTGCAGCAGATCCTAATCCTGCTGCACCTTTATGGATTTATAATGGTACAAATACATGGAGAGTAACTACTCCATATATAAATTCCACATTAAGGTCAGTTGAACTTAATAATACAAATCTATGGTCAGGAAGACCAGTAACAAATTATACAACAATTCAGTATGCCACATTTTATGGTGCAAGTGGGGTCCCTTCTGTTGGTGGGACTGCAAAAGTTGATATTGGTTCAACAATAGTTGGATTAATATTTTTATATGACGATGGAAATTCTACAGGAGATCATAATGATACAACAGCAAACGATGGAAAATATAATAATAAATTTCTACTTTCAGAAGCATATAAGATAAATATTGTAAATGGAGCAGTAGTAGGCCATTATATAAAATCAGGGATTAATGCAACTAATGACCCATTTACTGCACCTATTACTATTAATATAGACGGTATTAGACCCAAAATAGAACTTGTTAATGTAAATCCCAACCCATTCAACCCTTATAAGCAATTTGCTCAATTCTTTTACTATCTGTCTGAAAATTCAAATGTAACTTTAAAAATATTTTATAATAATATTACTATAACAACACTGGATTGCACAGGCTATTTTGGTTATAACAATCCTATTCTTTGGGATGGAAGATCCAATACTGGCGCTATACAGACAGATGGGGATTTTTCTTATAGATTTGATTATATAGATTCAGCGGGAAATACTGGGATACCTTTTATTGGCGTGTTAAAAATTACAACCATTGATTTGATAACTAACTTATATTCTATTGACACTCAATATACAGGTACAAATGAGTCAGAGATAGTTGTTCGTGTTGAAATGGGCGTTGAACTGCGTAATGCAACAAGAGCAAATCTCCAAAATCTCGGCTTTAATTATCCAGAAAGTTTTGGAACTCATGATTTCAGAAATTATCCATATGTTTTTCTTGATTTGAGAATATATAATAGTTCAGGTCAATTATTTCATACAATTCCGCGAGATATGTCAGGTTATGACTCGGATAATTATTACATGAATCCGAGTTTTCCTACATTTATAGATGGTTGGTCAATGACGGGATTTACATACAATCCATTGCCTACAAATCCGTGCGCTGTCACAAATACAACTATTTATACATTGCCTGATGGAGATACTGGAAATGATTGGGATAATGTATTTGGTACTGTTTTGGTTGATAGGGGAGGAGGTTTTTTTAATTCAACGCCATCATATACTTTGTATCAAAAGAATGTTAATCCTGGGACATATATTATTTCTTTTAAAGCGAAATTAGTTGGAAAGAATATTTTTAATGTAAGTAGTGAATTGGAAAAAAATACTGTTGATTGCGGAGGAAATCAAATAGAATACTTCTTTTATAGATATCATGTCCAACCAAGTTTTTTCTTTGATGAAACAACAGGATATTATGGTGGAATACGTGGATATGGTTTAACTTCTGAAGAAAAAACTTCAAGTTATATGATAGAACCTCAGCCAACAGTTCCTGTGCCAGATAATTCACCACCTGTTGTTGTTGCTTATTCAAATTATCCATCTAATGGTGAAACAATTTCACCTGGTATAATTGGCCCTACAAATTATTTAAGAGTTACAATAGCAGACGATGGAGTAGGTGCAGGTCCTATAAATCTTTCTTCTTTTACTTTAAAAGATCCTTATGGTAATGTTGTGCCAGGTAGGGTAGCATGGAATGCAGGTAATCCTGGAACAAAAACATGGGAACTTTATTATATACCTGATAAAAGTTTAACACTTGGTGGTTCATATACCTATTTAGTTACCCCTGTTGATGCATCATATAATATAGGACAGACGAGAACTTTTTCATTTATAATAGCAGATACTTCTATTCCAATTGTTACAAATGTAAATGTACAATCAAGTACAGGTAATTCAGAACAATTATCATCATCTTCTTCAAAGATGATTTCATTTATTGTATCAAAAATACAAGCAACACTAATTCCAGGTGGAACATCTTCTAATATCAACTGGCAGAATTCTAATTTAAGTGTTAGAAATGCTTCTGGTAATTTTGTTACTGGCACTGTTTCGCATCAACCAAATACAAATATACTTGAATTTATACCAACAAGTGAACTGGTAGATGGGAATTACACAGTTATTATTACTGCTGTTTCTGATATGGGTTATAGCGGTGCATATTCATATAGTTTTTATGTATCAACTGCGAATGTTACATATATAAATTTAGTTGGGACCGGTGAAAATGATACAACTATAATGAGAATATCTCAGTTTAATGCTTCTAATACAGGTATAACATCAGGTGGCGTTGAAGTTAATCCTACTGATTTTTCAGCTACCAGTTTGAGCGTTTCTTCATTGCCTGCGTTGCCATCAAATTATAATGTTTTAGGGAACCCTGTTAGAATCAATTTAACTGGTTATGCTTTCCCTGTTTATTTTAATAAAAATTTCTGTTCTGTAATTATAAGAGTTCATTATACAGATCAGGATGTTACCACTTTGAATGCACTTGGCCTGAATGAAAGTAATTTAACATTGTGGTATTACAATGGGACAACATGGCAACAGATAACAAATTTTGGTGGTTTCGTTGATAATCCAGTTACAACAGATAGATATTTATTTTATGATATAACATCATCATCAAACCCGATGATAAATTCAAATGCAAATATTTTTGCAATAATGTATGTGCCACCTACTATTCCACCTATTGCTTATAATTTTAAAAATACAAAATCATTCAACCCTACAAAAGAAAGTGCGAAAATTTTATATACTTTAGATATAAATTCAATAGGACCTTTAGGTAGTAATGGAAATGTAAAAGTTTATATTTTCTCATTGACGGGATCTTTAATAAGAACCCTTGAATATCAAAATGTAAATGAAAATATGGTATTTAATAATTATGAAACCGATCCTACAAATCCAGGAATTTTATATTATTATTTTACATGGGATGGAAAAAATGACCATGGAACTATCGTGAAAAATGGAATATATATTGTGAAAATGGAAATAACCACAACAACAGGAAAAAAGATAACTAAGTCAAGGACAATAGCAGTTATTAAATAAAAAAGTTCAATAAAAATGTTTGGAAAATATGTTTGATAAAGATGTTTGGTAGAAATGTTTTAAAATGATGTTCGGTGAAAATGTTCTAAAAGAGTTTAGACATAGTTTAACTTAGTTTGAGTATAGTTTTAATTACTTTAGAACTATTTATGAACTATTTGAAAACTATGTAAAGAAGGAGATTTGATGTTGAAAAAAGTTTTAATTATAGTTTTCCAGATAATGATTATCATATCATGTGCTTTTGCGATTGATTCTGATACTGTTGGCGGTTCATTCATTGATGATGGAATTTCTGCAAGACCATCAGGACTATCTGGCGCATATACCGCAATTGCAGATGATGGCAATGCATCCTGGTGGAATCCAGCAGGATTGGGACTTCTTGATAAACGTAAAAGTCTTGCATTTACCTATATACCTAATATGTATGGTCTTACAACAGGCGGAATCACCAGAATGTTAATATCTTATGGTCAGGGAGATACATCGGGCTATGGTGGATTAGGTGCATCAGTTAGTTATTTAAACGTAAATTTAGGAAGCGATTATTCTGGTGATACAGAATTTAAATGGACAGAGTATGTAATTTTACTTTCATGGGGGATGGAGGTAGAACAGTATCTGGGAATGGAAAAATACAAATATCCTAAAATAGCAATTGGAGCAAATGCAAAATATTTTTCTTTAACAACTGATTTGAAGATTGATGATGTTAAAACAGGTGCTTCTGGATTTGGATTTGATGTAGGACTTATAATAGCAATAAAAAACAATTTTAACATAGGTGTTATGGCAAAGAATATTTTAACATCTATTTCTTGGACAGGTGCTTCTGTAGAAAAATTATCTTATATATTAAATGGTGGAATTTTTTATGGTGTAACCCCTGATTTCATATTAAGCGCTGAAGTTAAATCTGAAGAGTCGGATTCAAAAATGCCAAGAATTACTGCATACTGCGGTGGAGCAGAATACAGGATAAATATAGGTAAAAACATGCAGGTGCAAAGCATAATATTGCGCGCTGGTGCATCTATTGATCCCAATGCTGATTCATATAATATATCAGGCGGGATGAGTATGATAATGGACACATTTTCAATTGATTATGCTTATCAATTTTTTATAAAATCAGCACTCACAAATGATATTCATCGTATTGGAATTACTGTTTATTTTTAAACAAAAATGTTTTTATATGGGGAATAAATAAAATGAATATCAGGGAATTACTTCATTTAATGATAGAAAAAAGAGCATCTGACCTTCATTTAAAAGAAGGAAGGCCTCCGATGATGCGTATAGATGGTAAACTCTTTCCACTTGATATGGATATACTTTCAAATTCTGATTTAAAAGAAATGATCTATGCAATAATGGATGAAAAACAGAGAAAAAAATTTGAGGAAACAAATGAAATGGATCTGGCATATAATTTAGAAGGTGTTGCGCGATACAGGGCAAATGTTTTCAAACAGATGGGAAAACTGGAAATGGTAATGAGAGCAATACCTATTAAAATCCCAAGTATTGAGGAATTGAATCTTCCTTCTGTTTTAAATGAAATAGCACTTTATCCACGCGGACTCGTTCTTGTAACAGGAACAACTGGTAGTGGTAAATCAACCACTCTTGCTGCTATGATAAACAAAATAAATGAGAACTATAATAAACATATTGTAACAATAGAAGACCCCATTGAATTTGTTCACACAGATAAAAAAAGCAGCATTTCACAAAGAGAAGTTGGACTTGATACCGATAGTTTTGCAAGTGCTTTAAAATATGTTTTGAGACAGGATCCGGATGTAATATTGATAGGGGAAATGAGAGATGTTACAACTGTTGGAACAGCACTTTCTGCTGCGGAAACAGGACACATGGTTTTTTCCACACTGCATACGATGGATACTATACAATCTATAAACAGGATTCTTGATTTCTTTCCAAAAGAACAGCAAAACCAGATAAGAATCCAACTAGCAGGAACATTACGAGCTGTTATATCACTTCGTCTTATAAAAAAATCAGATGGTACAGGTATGGTACCTGCTGTTGAAGTTATGATCGTGACTCCAACAGTGCGAGGATATATAGAAGAAGGAAAACTCGGTGCAATAAAAGATTTGATAAGAGAAGGCAATCAGTTTGGCATGCAGACATTTGATCAATCACTAATAAATTTGTATAAAAAGGGATTGATATCTTTGGAGGAAGCAAAGAGAAACGCTACTTCCATACAGGAGATAGAACTTGCATTAAAAGGAATAACATCCAGTAGAGCATCAGCACAATCAATACTTGACAATATGCTTAAAGAACAGGCCAAAAAAGAATTGAATAATGAATTAAAAAAAGTAAAAGATATGATAGAACAGAAAAAGACAAAAGAAGCATATGAAGTGCTGGAAAAATTATATTCAAAATATCCCGATAGCAATGAAATTACAGAAATGCTTGAAAATATAAAACGCACTATAAACAGACAACAATATGAACAGACATTAAAAGATATAATACTGGAAGGTCTGAACATTTATAAAAAAGGAAATATTCAAGGGGCGATAGTGAAATGGCAGGAGGGCTTAAATATTGACCCTGAAAATCAGCAACTGAAGGGTTATATTAAAAGTGCACAAGAAAAATTGGATATAATGAATAATTTGCCGAAAATATTAAATGAGGGGCTTGAGATATATAAAAAAGGAAATATTACAGAAGCAATAAATAAATGGGAAGAAGTTCTTAAAATTGATCCTAACAATAAACAGGCGATCAATTATATAACTGGCGCTAAACAGAAATTAAAAGAGTTAAGATTGAAAAAAGAGATAGAGGGATTAATTGCAAAAGCAGAAGAAGAGATAAAAAATAATAATGACCTAGCAGGACTTCTTTTATATAAAAGAGCTTATGCTTTAAGTCCTGCCAATCAGGAAATAGATAAAAAAATAGAAGAAATAAAGGATAGATTATTAAAACAGGATTTTGGTGGGACAGATGTTGAGGCAGCAATAACAGCAGAAGCATTTCATAAAGGTATTGAATATTTATTTGAAGAAGATTATATAAGCACAATTAGAGAATGGAAAAAAGCACTTGAAAAAAGGCCGCTTGAAAAAAAATTAAAGGACTACATAGATATAGTTAAAGATATCTTAAAAAAACGTTTGGAAGAATTAATGGAAAAGACCGATCTGGCCTACAGGGAAAGACGACTTGATGAGACCATAGATAATATTAATAATATTTTAAAGATAGATCCAACAAATGAATTTGCACTTAAATTTATGCGGGATATAAAATCATTGATTGACGAAGAGGTGCAGAAGAAATATAAAGAAGCAATAGATATGATGGAAGCGGGTAGATTAAAGGAAACAAAAGAAATGTTATTATATATTTTGAAACTTGATCCAAATCATATGAGCGCTAAAAAACGTCTGGAAGAAGTGAATGAAAGTTTATCAAAATTAAAGGATGCAGCTGGTTAATTAATTTAAATGAAAAAATTATTTTTATTTTTATTTGTAATAATAACAGGTTTACTTGCTGTATCAGGATTTATTCAGCTCATAAAATTATTAAGCAATTTTTCAATTGATTCAAAAATAGAACTTATGTTTGTTTTAGGATTTGTATTTTATTTAACTATTCATTTTTTATTTTATAAACCGATTTTCATACATGTGATGACCCATGAATTAACTCATCTGTTTTGGGCATATATTTTCGGTGGTAGAGCTAAAAAACTGGAAGTGAGTTATAACGGTGGAAAGGTTTTGATAAACAAATCAAATTTTTTAATATCTTTGGCGCCATATTTTTTCCCAATTTATACTTTTGGATTTATAATAATTTATCTTATTGCCCGCATAGAATTTTTACCTTATATTGCTTTTTTTATTGGCGCATCACTAGCCTTTCACATCGCCTTGACATTGTATTCACTCAAAACAAATCAATCAGATTTTACAGAAGATTCTAATATATTTTTTTCAATTGCTTTTATTTTTTTAATGAACGTGATTATTGTAGCTGGGGTTTTATCCTTGCTTTCTTCAAAAGTTAATTTTTTTAGTTTTATGTTAAATACATTAAAAGGTAGTATTAACATAATAGTGGATACTGCTAAATTGATTGATAAAACACTAAAATAAAAGGAAGGAGAGAAAATGCAATTACAAAATAAATCTATCGCAATAGTTGCTGCAAATTTTGCACATTATTTTCCATCACAAATATTAAAATTAATAGATAGTAAGGCAAAAGAGGCGGATTTTACTTTAAATCAATATTCAACAAGTGGACTTGAAGAGCGTGAAAATCAAATTTTGAAACGCATTCTTGAAAAGGAACAGCCGTCCGCTATGATTCTTGTCTGTTTGAATCCTTATAAAGGATTACTTCTTGATTTTAAACTTGCGGAGATACCGGTTGTGATAATTGATGAAATAGTAGATGGATTCACAACCATTACAACGGATAATTTTTCAGGTGGTTATATTGCGGCCGGATATCTTGCTAAAAAAGGGAAAAAAAATATTGCAGTGATTTCTGGGAGGTTGAATTTGGAAGGAAGTTATAATGCGCGGCAGAGATATGATGGATTTTTAAAGGCATTAAATGAAAATAAAATAAAATTTGAAGAAAAAAATTTATATGAAGTAGTAAGTTATTCATATAATGAAGGTATAGAAGTAATGGAAAAAATAGTAAAATCAAAAAATATACCAGAGGCAATTTTCTGTGCTGCGGGTGATATGTGTGCACTTGGGGTTATTAAAGTTGCAAGAGAAAATAATATAAAAATACCGGAACAACTTTCAATAATTGGTTATGATGATATTGAACAGGCAAAAACATCAAAACCACCACTTACTACAATAAGACAACCAATAGAACAGATGGCATCTGCTGCATTTTTTTATGCCACAAATGAGAGTAAAGTGATATTAAATAATCCTAAAAAAATAGTTTTCAAAGCAGAGTTAGTAGAAAGAAATACAGTATAAAAGTTAATTAAAATTAATAAAAAACATTTTGGTTTCATAATATAAAACTCAATTAAAAGTATATTAAAACATTTAAATATAGAATATTTTATATTTTTTTTTAATACATTTAATTTAATAATTTAAATAAAAAATAAACATTTTTAATCTACTTGACAATACTACTATCAAGTTAATATAATAATTATACATATAAGTGAGGGAAAAGCTCACAGATGTCATTATTTAACCTTCCTTAGGAGGTAAATCCATGGAAAACGATAATATTATGGTTGTTGAATCATCTTTAAAAAAAGAAAGAAAGGAAGAAAAACTTTATTCAATTAAAGAAATTTCTTCATTATTAAATGTGCATGAACAAACTTTGAGAAACTGGGAGCGTAAAAATCTTATTATTCCTTTACGTGTTGGTTTACGTAGAATTTATACCCAAGAGCATCTTAATTTATGTAAGAAAATAAAACAATTTTCAGGTAAGGGTATATCACTAAAAGGAATAAAAGAAATCTTAAAAACTCTTGAAATGAAAGGAGTATAAAATGACTGAAAAAAAAGAAATAATAATAAAAAATTATATGGAAGATATAGTGAGAAAAAATTTAAATGAACAATTGGAAAAAAGAGATGATTTATGCAAGTGTGATTTATGCAAAAATGATATTTTTGCTTATTCATTAAATCATCTTCCACCTAAATATGTCGTTACTGATAAAGGTCACATTTATACAAAATTACAGGAAATGGAATTTCAATTCAATGCAGATGTTACAAGAGAAGTTTTAAAAGCAATAGAATTTGTAAAGAAAAACAAAAGGCATAAATGAACTGGAACAATGAAAAATTGAAAATTGAAAGTAGTTAAGGAATAGTTTGTAAATAGTTCTAAATTAGAATTATGAGTGAAATATGAATATAAAAAACAATTTAAAAAGATTTATAGATGAAAAAATAAAAACTAGTATATTATTAAGTTTTATAGTTATATTTATTTTGTGCCCAGTTTATGCTCAAAATAGTAATGATATTATTGCTTATGACCCTGTTGATGATATTTTTATTTATAAGAATAATATAGATAATTTTGATAAGTTTACTGCTAAAAATTTTAAAGGTATAAAATATAAAAGATTGAAAAACAGAGAGACAAAAGAATTTTACTTAAATGAATCTGTCGCTAAGAAAATTGCAATGCAAAAAGGTCTTAATTTTGAAAACCATAAAAAAGCAAAAGTAATTACAAGGAAACTAAAAGAAGATGTATACAGATTAGAGTTAAATAATAAATTGGATGGTTACTGGTATCGTCTTAAATTAAAAATACCCGATGGATTTACTGTAAAAAAAATTTTAAGAGATGATGGAATTGCAATAGGAAATACTATTCAAATTGATAGGATAACTGGAAAGATAATAAAAGAAGATATAAGATGGTATGTTGAAGATAATACTCTTTATTTTTACGATGATCCTATCAGTGGTTATTCAGTTATATTATCCCCGCCACAACCGTGGTTTTCAATAATGGTGGAAGAAGCATTAAACAGTGCGGGCCAATTGTCTTCAATTATTTATCCGTATAATGGAGAACAGGATTTGATTAACGGCATAAATAATGTAGATCATATTGGTAGAATCGGTGATAACGGAATTGGACAAGATATTGACGGTGATGCAGGCAGTAAGATTGCCTTAAGATATACATCTGGTGCAAATACTTACCAGTATGGCAACTCGGGCACAAATTATCAAACATTTGGAACAAGAGCTTTTACACATGTGAATACAACATATTATTATTTAAATACTACTCCATGGGGATTGACAGAGGCAGTCATACATTCTATTTTTCAGACAACCAATACAAATAATACAGAAATACCAATGCTTGTAAATAAAAAGACAATAATAAGAGGAAATAAAAAATGGTTTGCAACAATTTATTATATTAAAAATAATAGTGATGTAATACCACCAACAAGGACAGCAATAAATGTAAGATTTTTTCAGGGTTGTGACTGGAATTTTAATGGTAGTGCTGCAGGAGATTCATGCGCTTATGACGCAGTTAATGATACTGTTTTTGGTTATAAACCAGCAGGAACTCCAATATCATATGGTGGATTTTCTGGATTTACAAACAGTATAAATCATCAAGTAAGCCTTTTCAGTGATATGTGGACAGCAATTCAAGGTGCAAATTTAAACAATGCAAATAGCTTTACAGGTGATGCAGGAATAGCAATGGAGTGGATTGTTGGTAATGGCGCTTTACTCCCAGGACAAACAGAAGCAATAGAAATCATTTGGGGATATGGTAACACATTAAATGGTCAAGCACAGGCTGATATGCAGAATGAAATTAATTATGGGAAGTCAATAATAAGAGATGCTGGAGTTATGAGTATATCAAACCCATTGGATGGCTCTGTTTTTCAAAATTCTGATAGTTATGTGATGATAACAGCAACAGTTGTAAATTACGGATTGCGCGATTGGTATGCATTACCAGTGCGGATTGATATAACAGGACCTACAGGATTTACTCCAATTACAAATTATGCTTTTACAAATGTGACACTTACTGTTCCTACTCAAGAATCAGTAGTTGTTGGATTTAGGTTTGATATATCTTCAGTTCCTGCTGGATTTTATACAACAACTATTTATACTGATTTAGATAATGATAAGGGTATAACAGATCAAAATCAAATAAATGATTATAAAACAGTGACTTTTTATGTAGGAGGATTAAGTATTGGGCCACAAAGAAATTTATCCGGAAATATTGGTACATTTCTTAATGTGCCATTGAGCATAACAAATACAAGTGGGTTTAATGATAGATTTGATATAGAATTACAACAAACAACAAAACAATGGCCAATTTACATAATTAATGCGGCAGATGGAGTAACCATTGCATCTGATACAAATAATGATGGAATATGGGATTACATAAATCCAACATATAATAATAATGGCAATAATAAACCCGATATTTTAGTTAATAATGGCTCAAGTTATAATTTTATTTTACGTAAATACATTCCAGAAACAGCAGAAGGTGGAGAATTAGATACAACAAATATAAAAATTACTGGAATAAATTATACCAATTTAACGGCAAATAATATTATTTATATAAGGTCTAATTATAAAACAGCAGTAAATAAAACATTGTGGCTGCACGGTTCAATACAATCACCAGCAGAACATCAATTTAGTTTGACAACTATAACTGATACAGCTGCAGCAGGTACATATACAGAAATACCAAGATATGCAACCCGTATATGGAGTTTGTCACCTGTTTTATATAGAGATTTAAGAATAGTTAATAATCCTATCCCTGTAAATTTAAGAATAGATAGACAAATAGGCGCCGGAGCTGATTTTATTGATACAACAGTAATATTATTTTATACAAATGGAATAAATAGTTATAATATCGGTAGTGCGACAATAAGAGTAGATGCAAATCAGGTTTTTAATTTTTATGTGACTCCGACTGCATCCCCGCTTATTATACCAGCAGGTTATAAATTAGCTCTTCTGGTAAATAATGGCGGTAATAATAATAGATGGATAAGAATATTTCACAGCAGCAGTTCTATTGCACCTGATGAACGCTCAAATATTTCACTACAAGTTACTGATTATATCGGGGTAGATTGGATAAATACCTATGATGCAGCTGGAAATACAAATGCAATTATTGCAACAGGAACTACTGCACACATTGCTACCCAAATGTCAGATCCATTTGGTTCTTATGATATAAATACATTCAATGCGAGAATCTCTATACTTGATGCAAATGGGACTACTGTTGTAAATAATGCACCGTTAATTTATGAAAGTATAGATACTGGTAATCCAAGTGGTTGGAAGAGAATGTTTTATAAATATAATGTTCCGTTAGCAGGACCTGCAGGTGAGTGGACTGTCCGAATTACAGCAGTAGAAGGAAATGGAGCGACAAGTGTAAAAATAGGGAAATTTAATGTAAGAGTAGCAGATCATATAAGAATTTTACCCATTTATTCAGTATCACCAGTAGGAAATAATGTAAATTTATCGGTTCAATGTGTTGATATTAACGGAAATTCCATAGCAGTTCCTACTTGGGTTACAATAACTGCCAATAATAATGCAAGATTTAATTCGGCTCCTTTAGGCTGGGGTGGAGTGGGGACTAATACAATTTATGGTGCTCTTAATATTTTTGGTGCTGCAAATATATCTGTAACTGATAGTATGCCTGAAAGTGTAACAATAACACCTGATAGTAATTTAGTTGGCTCTAAAGCAACTCCAGACAGGGATGAAAGAGCATATATAAATTTTACAGGAGCGCATCATGCAATAGCAATAGCAGAAGATGGAATTGCTGTTGCAGGAACATCAGGAACAGGAGAAAAGATACGTATATGGATAGCAGATATTAATAGTAATACTATTGCTATGAGCCGATGGGTAACTGTAACTGCATCATCAGGTGGATATTTTACATCTGCGCCATTAGGATGGACAATCGTAGGTAATACTGCATATGGACCAACCAATGTTAGTGGATATGCAGATTTAATTGTTAAAGACAATAATATAGAAACAATAACAATTACACCAAATAGTTTGCCTTGGGGCAATCATGCCTATGATGTTGCAACAAATGTTACTTTTGTTGCTCCAGGGGCAGATCATGTCGTCTTAATAGACCCTTCTGGTGGTACTTTAACTGCAGGAGCTCAAAAAGTTTTAAATATTAGGGTAGTAGATGCTGATGGTTTAACAGTATCTGGAAATTATACAGTTACAATATCAGCGCCCGAAAAAGCAACATTTACAGCAACGAGTTTATCAGGTGCAACTGGCTTAGGAACAGGACTTGTAACAGGTATAACTGATGCAAATGGACAAGGGACAATAACTATAATCAATTATTATGCTCAAAGTATAACAATTACACCTAATAGTTCTTTGCCAGGTTCTATATCATTACCAGATAGGGATGTACCTGTTTATCTTATCTGGCTGCCAGGACCTGCTGATCATATAAGAGCAAAAACAACTGTTGAATATACAAATATTGGCACCACTGTTGTAATAAATTTACAGATAGTAGATTTATATGGTAATAGTGTTGCATCCAGTCAGTATATAAATGTAACTGTATCAGGGGCAGCGATTTTTACTGCAACTAGTTTAAATGGTGCAACAGGACTTAACACAAATAGTGTTTTTGGCACAACGAATTCAAATGGATTTGCAACGATTACATTATATAATGAAACAGCGCAGACAAATACAATAACTCCGCATAGTACAACATTACCTGGTTCAATTGCATCCCCAGATAGAGATGAAATAACATGGGTTACATTTACAAGTAATTTGCCAACACCAACAAGAACTTTGACATTTACACGAACAATAACACCTACAATAACACGAACAGTGACTCCGACAGTGACCCGAACAGTAACGTCAACAGTGACACCAACAGTAACACCGACGGTAACGCCGACAGTAACGCCGACAGTGACACCGACAGTAACGTCAACAGTGACCCGAACAGTAACGTCAACAGTGACACCAACAGTAACACCGACGGTAACGCCAACAGTAACGCCGACAATAACGCAGACCGTAACGCCGACGGCAACAGAAACAATAACACCGACAGTGACACCGACAGTGACACAGACAGTGACGCAGACGGTAACAGAGACGGCAACAGAGACAGTAACACCGACAGTAACTCGGACAATAACACTGACTGTGACACAGACAATAACAGAGACGGTAACGCCAACAATAACAGAGACAGTAACGCCAACAGCGACGGAGACAGCGACACCGACGGTGACGCAGACAGTAACAGAGACGGTAACAGAAACCGTAACGCCGACGGCAACAGAAACAGTAACACCGACAGTTACACCAACAGCGACACCAACGATGACGCCGACAGTGACATCAACAGTAACGCCAACAGTAACGCCGACAGTAACACCGACAGTAACTGAGACAGTAACACCGACGGTGACGGAGACAGTGACAGAGACGGTAACACCGACAGTAACGCCGACAGTGACAGCAACGATAACACCAACGGTGACACCGACAGTAACGCCGACAG
>JAOAIN010000255.1 GCA_026414685.1 Candidatus Goldiibacteriota bacterium | reverse complement strand
TGCATAAAAATTCCATAAAAAAATATCAAAATATTATTAGAAATTAAAAATATTATAAATATAAAAAATAATTTTTTCATGGTCAAAATACTTTAAAATCATCAGGGAATAAATTTATATCTTTATTCATATAAAAATCGGACTCTAAGATTTCTCCATTTATATTACAGTAAAAGTTTATAATACCAGCATCAGTAATTTTCATGGATTTTACATCTAAAAATTGGATTGTTTTATTTCTTCTTATACTGTATTCAGAAGGGTATAAAATAAATAATACAGAATATTTATCAAATGTGATAATAACATAATCATTTTTATTGGTGATGAAAGTTTTATTTATATCTATGGAAGGTATAGAAATTACAAAGGAACAATTATTTATTTCATATCCCTTGTATTCTTTTTTTATATCATTTGAAAGCAGAATGATATTATGAAGTGTATTTTTTAATTTCAGAATTTTACCTAAATTTATAATTTTTACAATATATACGAAAAATATATATTGAAGAATAAAAATTATAAAAAAAACAAAAAATAAAAAAAATATTTTTATCTTTTTCAATTTCTGCTCCTCGTATCAATTAAACAAATTAATTCTGTTTTTGAGAAAATAGGTCGCTTGATAGATACATTTATTTGGTGAATTGATATCTTATTTTCATATTTTTTAGCATAAACAAAACCTTTTATAAATGAATGTTTTTCTAAAAAATAATTTTTTTTATACAGCGGTATTTTCTTTTTTTGTCCTATATCAATACAATGTGGTAAATTTTTGATAAACTCAATTTGATTAGATGCAATTTCAATAGAGTGTATTCCAAAGTATGCATCAACTGTCCAGTAGGTCCCTATAATTAAAAAAATGATAGAAATAATCAAAAAAAGATAGATATAATTTGTTTTTTTTCTCATTGTAGTAGTTTTAGGGTTTCCAGAATATCACTAACGATTGTAGGTGAATAGCCAGAATATACAAGCTGAATTATACCGCTTTTGTTTATTATTATTATGGTTGGAAGATTTTTAAAGTTATAAATGCTTGGTATATTTTCAGATAGAGTTCTATAAGATAAATCTATTTTTTGTGTTTTTTCTTCTATTATAAAATGGTTGGAATTGTCTTTTGTGATATTAAACCATATTACATCTTTATTTTTTTGTAAAAAAGTATAAAGACGATTATCTTTAATTATATCATTGATTTTATTTGACTGTGGAGATGCATCAAGAAAAGCAAGTATTATATTATATTTACCTTTAAAATCTGATAATCTGTATATAACTAAATTTTTTATTCCAAGTATAAAATCTTTTGCAGTATTTCCCGCAATTATTACATTTTTTCTGTGATGTATATTTTTAAATTTTTTCATAAAAACAGCTGTGATTAATAATAAAATACTTATCAGAATAATTAAAGTTTTTTTCATTTATTTCCCTATACAAAAATTTCTAAAAATGTTTTCCAAAATATCTTCAGATGTTATTTTTCCAATTATAGAAGCAATTTCATCAGATGCTTTTTTTAAATCAAAAGCAATAAGTTCATATGCACTTGTTTTTGCTATCTCAAATGCATCATTCATATAATTTCTTGCATTTATTAATGCTTTTTTATGCCTCATATTTGCAACAATGATCTCATTAATATCTAAAATATTTTTATTAATTATAATATTTTTTATTGCTTCTGTTAAGTTATTTATACCTATATTTTTTAAACATGATATTTTTATAATATTTTCTGTATTTTTTATGCCCAGATAATCTTTTATAGATTTTTCAGTTATTTTTGGGGGTAAATCTGTTTTATTTAAAATCAGGATATGCTGTTTGTTTTTTATTTTATTATAAATTTCAATATCATCATTATTTATCTCTCTTGAATTATCAATTAAAAAAAGTATTATATCCGCAGATTCAATTGCATCAAAGGTTCTTTTAATACCTTCTTTTTCCACTATATCATCGGTTTTTCTAATACCAGCAGTATCAAATATTTTTATAGGAAAACCATCTATGTAAATACTATCTTCAATGATGTCTCTGGTGGTTCCTGGGATATGAGTGACTATTGCCTTATTTTTATTTGCTAAAATATTTAGTAAACTTGACTTTCCTGTATTTACTGCGCCAGTTATTGTTATTTTTATCCCTTCTTTTAATAAAATACCTGATTCGCTATTTCTTATTAGGTAGTCAATTTTTTGTATTATTTTTTTTAGTTCTATTTTTATTTGCTCAGAAGAAAGTTTGTGTATATCTTCGTGCGCAAAATCAATTTCTGCTTCAAGATGAGTGAGTAAATTTAAAATGTCAGAATGAAGTTCTGTTATGAATTTATGTTCTTTTCCAGTTAGCTGATTTAAAGCAATTTTTAAAGCAATATCATTTTTTGCATTTATTATTTCACATACCGCTTCTGCCTGCGATAAATCCATTTTACCATTTAAAAAAGCTCTTTTTGTGAACTCTCCTGGTTCTGCAATTCTTGCACCAGATTTTATAAGTAAATTTAAAATATTATTTATTATTATAGGATTTCCATGGCAGGATATCTCTGCCATGTCTTCACCTGTATATGATTTTGGAGATTTATAAAGATTTAATATAACTTCATCTATTATTTCATTATTATTTTTTATATAACCTAGGATTCTTTTTGATTTTAAAAAATTATCTGTTTCATCCAGGTTTATAGAAAAAAAAATTTTTTTTATAATTTCAAATGTATCTGGCCCTGATATTCTTATAACTGCAATTGCACTTGGAAGTGGATAGGTTGATAAAGCTACAATTGTATCTTTTTCCATAGGTATCAGAGTAAAGCGGTTATTACAACTTTTTTATATGGACCTTTTCCAACGCTGAAGGATTTTAGATTGTATGCTTTAATCTCTTCATGAATAATTTTTCTTTCGTGTGGTGGAAGTAAATCAGTTATGGTTTCAGATTTTTTTTCCAAGACATTATTTGCAAGAGTTTTTACATAATTTTTCAAATATGTAATTCTTTTGCTTAAATACGAATCAATATCAATTAAAATTGGTATCTGTTTATGAAATTTTTTATTAAGAACAATGGAGATAAAATACTGTAAAGAAGCTAAATTTTGTCCATTTTTTCCTATTATCAGACCATCTTTGCCATCGCTTGTGATTTTAATAACAGGAAGGCCATTTTGTTGATATGAGTTTATATTTAATTTTAAATTCATAAAAGAAAATATTTTTTCAAGTATATTAATGGCATATTTTATCTCTTCGTCATTTATTTTGTATTCAGATATATTTGTTTTATTTTTCAATGATATATCCAGAATATATTCTTTTTTGTCAGTAAATACTTTTTCTTTGAGTAGTTGCACACTTATATCCTGTAGTCCAACATTATTTTCCTGTAAAAATTCTTTTACTCCTTGAGATATTGTTGGAACAATTTTACGTGTTCCTGCCTGCATGGTTACTTCCTTTATTTTGTTTTATTTACAAATAATTGCTGTGCAATCGCAAGAACGTTTGACATGCCCCAGTAAAGTAAAAGACCAGATGGCCATGAAAAAGCCATTATGGTTAGAAACACTGGTAGACCATACATCAAAATATTTTGCTGTGCCATACTTTCTGTAGAAAGAGAAGGTGATTGCGACATTTTCTGCTGTATTATCATTGTAACTCCCATAAAGATAGGGAGAATAAAATATGGATCTGGCCGTGATAAATCTTTTAGCCACCATATAAAAGATGCTCCTTTTAATTCAACCATTGATATGAGTGTTTGATATAGTGCGATAAATATTGGTAATTGTAAAAGCATAGGTAGACAACCGCCAAATGGGTTTATTTTATATTCTTTATATAATTTAAGCATTTCTTCATTTAATTTCTGTGGATCATCCTTATACACTTTTTTAAGTGTTTCCATTCTTGGTTGTATTATTTTCATTTTTGCCTGTGTATCTTTCATCTGTTTATAACTTTGCTGGGACGGAATCCATAGAATTATTCTGACAATAATAGTTAATAAAATTATTGCCCAGCCATAATTTTTTGTAATTTTAAATAAAAAATCCATGGCATAAAACATCCA
>JAOAIN010000203.1 GCA_026414685.1 Candidatus Goldiibacteriota bacterium | reverse complement strand
TTGAAGATATAAGTATTCTTGTTTTATCTTTATTTAGTTGAGACATATAACTGAAAATTGGTCTATATTTCTTTTAACGGCTTGATTTAAAACTTTGGTTTTTATTCTGTATAGTTCAACCAAAATCCCTATCAAGCATCACTTTTTTCCCTCTGATTAAATAAATCTTCTACGCAATTCTTTTTATCAGCATTAAATTTTTCATGTTATTTTTTATTAACTATTTAACACTTGCCATATGACATCTGGCATCTGTCTTATTTAAATCATAATTCATAAATTTAATTACCTATCTCCCAGAAAATCCTTATCCTCTGCTCCTCTGTTACCTGCATCAACTGATTGACTTATCTTATTTGACGCATCGTTAAAACCTTTCTTTACCCTGCCGCCAAAAAACTTCAAAGCGGCAATAATCATTATTGCAACAAGCGCAATAATCAAAATATATTCTGTCATACCCTGTGCTTTTTTGTTTTTAATCATAATTTTCACCTCCTTTCATGGAATTGGAATGGATAAAGCAAATATAAAATTTTCAAAAGCATTTTTCATACAGAGTTGAAAAAAATTTGCAGCAAGTATACAAAAAACAGCAATAAGTAAAATTATTAGTACATACTCAGTCATTGCCTGAGCTTTTTTGTTTTTTATTTTCATTTTATCCCCCCAAAAAAATAGCCGGCAATGAATTTACATGTGCCTTTACTGCGAAAACAGGAATCAATAATATAGTTGTGTTTTGTGAAAATTTTATATATAGATAAACAAATATTAATAAAAAAATTATAAAATCTCTATAAACTTTACTGCATCGGTCTTTTATGATTTCACTCATAAAAAGCCCCTCTATTTTATATATTTTATAGGTGATATAATAAGAAAATAATTAAATTATGTCAATAGTTTTTTTGTTTAAATTTTAAAAATAATTTAAAAATAGATCACAAGTAGTCTACAAATGATAAAAATTTATGAATATAAACTGCATGATTAATCATAATAGAAAATTATTGATTATTGTATGTATTGGAAAGAATAATTAATTAATTTAAATTATTTACCAAATCATCAGAAAAATATTTAATCCAGTTTTTACTTTTCTATCATTGACTTTTATAGCATGTCTTCCAGTTTATAATTGCTCTCAGCCATACCTATCTGGCTATGCCCACCAGGGCCATATTCTTTTTCATGGCTTTCTCCGCTACCCCAACCCTCATAATACATATATAATTTATCTTTATATAGAAAAACCTCTGCAAACCATATACCACCATCATCCCATTGTCCTTTTACTCCCCTAGAAAAAATAGGATTCTGAGTTGACCTATACCAGTTTATTAAATCATAAGAAAAAGCAATGCCAAAAAATGGTGGATAATCCATGTATTTATCATCTCCTGCATAAACCATATAATAAATTCCATTTATTTCTCTTATCCTAGGAGTAGTAACTGTTTTTGAATCCCATTGTCCATAATCACCATATGTAAAAACAGGATTTGTTGAAAACCTTTGAAAATTATATCCATCCCTTGATGTTGCAAGGTAAATTGAATAACCCATTCTCTCATTGGGTAAAACAAAATATAAATAAATTAGTCCATCTTTTAATAAAACTTCTGGTGCTCTTCCAATTAAAATAGGATTTTTTTTATATTTTATAAAATTATAAAAATTATCTGATACAGCAAGGCCTATCGCATCATCACCTTTGCCGAGTCCACTGTAATATAAAAAAACTTTCTTATTAAAATACAAAGTAGCAGGGTCAAGCACAGCTAAGTCATCAAATGCATCTTTACCTATGGAAATTATAGGATTATTTGGATAGTCACTAAATGTCTTCCCATCAAAGGTATCATAGGGCGCTGTTGCTATTGCAATCCTGTCATTTCCATCTCCACCGCGGTAATAAAAATAAATCATCCTATTTTGAACCAGTATATCTGGATTTGCAGTATGAATGCTTTTAAATGAATTTTCAACTGTTGGTATAATAGGATTTTTTTCATACTTTTCCCAGTATGGATTATGAGTGATGACTTTATCATTAAAATCAGTTTTTATTACTAATTTTGGTTCTATTTTATTTAAAGCCCATTTTGCTAATGGTAAATAATTCGCATCATTTATTGATTTTAAAAAATTTATTAATTTTCTTTCTTTCTTTTGTCCAATTTCCAATATGAATTCTTTTTTAATTAAATCCAGATTGTCTGTTTTATTGAAAATTTCAGTTGCCTTTTGTAATTCACCGGTCAAAAACCAATAAACAAATAAATTATTTATATTTTTTTCATCTGGTTTAATATTATTTTTAATACTTTCAAAAATCATCTTCTTTTTCTTTTTACGTAGTAAAAAATAAATATAATGACCAGTTTTATCAACAGCAGTTTTCATTCTGTTTAAAACAAGCATATCAACATTATCAGATGCCATAAGAGATAAAGCAAAAGCAGCATGTTCACGCACTTTTGTATTAGAAAGTAAATCAGCAAGATTTGTTAAATATTCTGTTTTATTTAAGCGCCACACATCATCAATTGCATATTTTATCTTATATGGATTATCTGATAGCAGTTGCTGTTCTAATGTTTCTGTGTTTTTTTTGCAAGAAGTAAAGGATAATATTATTATTAAAAT
>JAOAIN010000198.1 GCA_026414685.1 Candidatus Goldiibacteriota bacterium | reverse complement strand
AACCTGGGGTGATAAGGGTTATGGATATTTACCTTATGAATACATAGAAAAATATATGATGGATGCATGGAGTTCTGTTGATATAGATGACCCCAATCCGCTTACAATTGAAAAAATAGCAAAATATTTATAAAAATTTTAAATTTAAAATCTAAAAAGTTATTCCATCTGCCCATAGGGGGAATGATAGGGTGAGGGGACGGGAGCATTGGAAAATAGAGATTTAATATTAGGACCAGGATGATTTAAAATTTGAAAATTTATAAATTTGAAAGTTCGCAGATTAAAAGATTTATATGTCATTGCAAGCGAAGCCGAAAGAGGATGGTAGGATTAAAAGAAAAGATTGTATGAGGCTGACGAAGCAATCATGTTTTTTATAGGCGTTATTCAAGATTGTATTATATTTTAAGATTTTTGATTTCTTTTTGTCATTCCTGCGGAAAGCAGGAAGCCAGGGTTTTTTCAATTTTCAATTGTCAATTATCAATTTTCAATTAAGGTAAATGCTTTGCATTTTTTCAATCTTGTTTTTTGAGACAGGTTATAAACCTGTCTATACATCAAAAAACATATTTATTATATTATTGCTGCAATTATTTGAACAGGAGAAGATTGGAAAAACGAAATTAAACCAAAGTTTTTTATTATTGATTTTTTTGCACATCTTTAGCGAACATATCTACCGAACATCCCTAAAATAGAACATTGGAAAATAGAGATTCAAAATTAGGGCAATGTAATAAAATTTGAAGATGTGAAGATCTGAAGATGCGAAGATGTGAAGATATGAAAGTATATTGTATCAGTAAAACTTAGTTTATTATCATTCAATTTTTATTTTACCTTTGATTGTAGTATTAAAAAATCAATTTTATAATTTTAATTACCTATCGAGTCAAGAATGACCTGCTAGTTGTATTACCTAATCCCAATAATATCCGAATAATAATAATGCTAATGACTACTGTATCAGTATCTTTTTATTTATTAACTATTGCAGATTAACACATTTATGTAATTATTTAATTTTAGTCTAAATCTAAGCAATATTTATGGTTCAATAAATTGTGTCCAAGATAAAACTTCGTTTGTATCGCCTAATCCTAATGCTCCATTATTATTCATTCCCGTCACCCATAAAGTCCCATCGTTTCTTATTGCTAAACTATGCCAAAAACCAGCAGCAATTGCACTAACATTTGAAAGTGATGATGTCCATGATAATTTGTCATTTGTATCACCTAAACCGAGTTGCCCATTATAATTATATCCTGCCACATATAAAGTGCCATCATTTTTTAAAGCTAAACTATGATAATTTCCGGCAGCAATAGCTACAATGTTTGATAAAGTAGTAACTTTTGTCCAAACTAATACTTGGTTATTATTATTTAACCCAAGCTGGCCAAAATTGTTGAATCCGGTAACAAATAAGTCGCCATTATTTGTAATTGCTAAACTATGTGAACCACCTGCAGCGATAGCGATTATATTTGCAATAGAGGTAACTTGCTCCCATGATGTTCTATCAGTTGTATCTCCTAAGCCAAGTTGGCCCAAATTGTTACGGCCCGTTACCCATAAAGTACCATCATTTTTTAGTGCTAAACTATAATCTGGACCAACAGCAATAGCAATGATGTCTGATAATGACATAACTTGCGTCCAAATTGTAGTATTATTATTATTTCCTAAACCAAGTTGTCCATAATTGTTATTTCCCGTTACCCATAAAGTTCCATCATTTTTTAATGCTAAACTGTGATCAAAATTTGATGCAACTGCACTTACATTTGAAATAGTTGTTTGTCCCCAAGAAGATCTATAACTTGAAATATAACCTAGACCAAGTTGACCTGAATTATTACGACCTGTAACTAATAAATTCCCATTATTTTTAATAGCAAAACTATGCCAAAAGCCAGATGAAATATAAATTATATTTGATTGAGAAGTCTTGGTCCAATATAATCTATCTGTTTTATCACCTAATCCGAGTTGTCCGTATTCATTATATCCAGCAGCCCATAGATTACCATCACTACTTATTGCTAAACTATGTAATCCGCCACCCGATATTTTTATGAAAGTAATTTGTGTTGGAGTATTTGTTATTGTAGGTGTTAGTGTTATTGTTGGTGTCCATAAATTAGCCACTGCTGTTTGTGTGAGTTTTAGATTAGCTTCTGCTGTCAGTATTGCATAAACTGTTTTTTGAACATTTGGTGGTGCTGCGGGTTCTTCTTTTTTTTGGCAGGAATTTATAATACCAATAAAAATAATAATCCCAATGAAAGTTAAAAAGAATTTTTTCATTTTTTCCTCCGCGATTATATTTATTTATATTTTAAAAAAAAACAAAAATATGTCAATAGTTTTTTATGTTTTGTATCCGCAAACTTTAGTTTGCGAAATTTTTTTGTTTTTTGATGGTTAAAATCAATTTTATTTATTATTTTTGTCCGATTCATTTTAAAAGCAAGATTGCTTCGCAAAACTCATAAACTGGCAAAAAAAAGTCAAAAGTAGCAGTTCATTTTACTCGCAATGACAGTGTAATTAGTAGTCATTGCAAGCGAAGCCGAAAGAGGAAGTTTGAATTAAAAGAAAAGGATTGATGAGGCTGACGAAGCAATCTGGTTTTAAAAGTATATTGTATCCGCAAATTTTAGTTTGCGGTTGTTTTTATATATAATTTACGTTATCCACATTATTATAACTCATATAAAAAATACGAAGTGTGGCTATTTGTTTTATTTTTTTTATAATTGTATATCCTACACTTTCATACATATAGGGACAGGTAGTTAAAAAATTAAAGATTTTAAGATTTAAAATTTTTACAGCCCCCTATGCAAACAGTCAACCAGGATTTTTTAATTTTTAATTATGGTAAATGGTTTGTATTTTATTTGAAGATATGAAAATTTTTCCCTTGCGATGAAACAAAAAGAAAAAAATAAACAGTGAAAATATTAAATTGGCAAATGCCAAGTTTTCAGATATTTGTTGAAAAACTTTGTTTTTATCATTTGTCAAAAAACAAGTTAAATAATAATTTTTTGATATTAGTTTTTTAATTATGCAAGTGCCATATTTATGGCTATATATACTAAAAAAATTAAAAAATAATTTGATTTTTCAAATTTATATAGTAGTATGTTAAAAATATTGAAAGGAGAAATTATATTATGAAAAATTTATGGTTATTATTTGTTATTTTGGTTTTTATTTTTTCTTGTAGTAAAACAGAAAATCCCATAACGCCAGCGCCTACAGTTTCAGTCCCAGAAAAAGTTGCTTTTTTAAGTTATCGCGATTCATCAACAAGTGAATTATATATTGTTGATTTTGATGGGTCAAATCTAACACGACTCACAAATAATGATTATTATGATAATTTTTGTAAAATATCACCTAAAAAAGATAAAATTTTATTTGAACAGTATCAGGGAGCAAATTCCGAAGTTATGGTGATTGATATTGACGGGAGTAATTTTATAAATCTTTCAAATAATTCTGCTATTGATAATAGCGGCGCTTGGTCTCCTGATGGCAGTAAAATAGCATATATAAGTAATAGAACAGGAAATTATGAAATATATATTGTAAATGCAGATGGCTCAGGAACAACAAGAGTTACCTATACAGCAGGTGGCAAAAATAATTACGGACCATCTTGGTCACCGGACGGGAAAAAAATAGCATATTTCAGTAATAGAGATACAAGTAATGAAATATTTACAATTAATTCTGACGGAACTGGTAATGAAACAAGATTAACATATAATACAAATAATGACAGAGATCCAATCTGGTCGCCAAAAGGAAATAAAATAGCATTTATGCGAGAAGATGGGGATTATGATGTTTGGACTATGGATACAAACGGGCTGAATGAATTAAATATAACTAATAATAATGTTTATGAGTTTCATTTTTGTTGGTCTCCAGATGGAGAGAAAATTTTATTTGTCAATAACGGCGATGGAGACAATGAAATATATAGTATCAAAAAAGATGGGACATCAATTACAAATCTTACCAATAACTCTACGCAAGATTTTACTCCATATTTTTCAAAAGATGGAAAAAAAATTATATATTGTAATTATGATGGAACAAATTATGAAGTGTTTATAATGAATGCAGATGGGACAAATAATATTAATTTATCAAACCATTCTGCAAGTGATGTGCTTTATGAAATGCCGTAAAAAATAAAATTTTTTATAATAGATTATAAAATTTGTGTTTTATAATATATGAGCAGTGGTGTTAAAAAATTAATTAATTTTTCAAAATAATTTAATAATATTTTAAATTGACAAAAAAATATTTTTTTTGTAAATATAAATATAAATCATTTGTATTAAAATAATAAACATTAATTGTTTTTTATTAAAAAAACAGTAGTAGTATGTATGTTTATTTTAGAAATATTATTTCATAAATAAAATAAATAGAAAAGGAGGTTATTTTATGAGACGTTTTTTTTCTTGGTTTAAATTCGCAATAATTTTAATTTTTTTGTTTTTTTTACTTTATTCATGTGGCAACCAAGAAACACCAACATCACCTAATACAAATAATACAGTAGTAACATTTACACCAACATCACAAGTAGGTACTGTTATATTCACTCCAACTTTTACATTTACTACAAATCAAAATATTACTGCGACAGCAACTTTTACATCAATTATTACACAAACAAATAATACTATTACTCAAACAGTCACCACCATTTTAGGGACAAATACACCAACAAAAACTCCTGATGCTGCTCAATTAAGTAGTACAATTACTCCAACTCCGTCTATTACTAATAACATTATTTTAACAATGACGCCTACCGGAACTTTTACAATATTTATACCCCCATATGGAACTCCTACTCCTACAATTTCAAATACATTTACAATAACATTAACAATTTTTGGAACACCTACAATTACTCCAACAATTAATGAAACAGAAGAATGGCAGGAGCCCTGGACCCCACAACCAACTTTCACAGTAACAAATACAATATCTGCCACACCACAGCCATCACCAAATATAGGTGGAAATATTACATTCCCAAGCGAAATAGTAAATCAGGGTAAAAAATTTAAAGTATATCTTGATACAGATCTAAATCCATCAAATGGATATTCCAATATGTATAATCTAGATATAATTGATACAGTACATAATTATACTTTTGTAGTAATTCAACACCCAGCGGATTATTATATTTATGTTCATGTTGATATGAATAATGATAATCAGATAAATGCTTATGATTATTATGATAAGTCAAGTGTAATAAGTGTTCCGCCATCAAATTATAATATTAATTTATCAGTTAAAAAAATACCAGCAAAAGTAACAGTTAATGCTACTATGCCATATGATTGCACTGGGAAAAAATATTTCTGTAATGTTGTTTATAAAAATGATGACTGGGAGTGGTTTGATACTTATTTTAATCAAAATATTCAAATTCTTGATGCTGGCAATAATAGTGATGGTAAAAATTATACTTTCACTTTTAATGTAAATTATCAAATGAATTATTATTTAATGGCATATGTTGATTATAATGATAATTTGCAACAAACAAATGGTTGGCCAGATGAAGGAGATTTAATTGCGTTTTACGGCACAAATGATACTTTCTGGCCTTCAACGAAAAATTTTACTCCAAACCAGGATATCACAGTAAATTTAGAATTAAAACCAATCACTGCCAATACAGGCGGTAATGTTCAACTACCTGCAAGTGTAAATAATAAAAATTATAGAATAACAGTGTCAACAATGAAACTTATAAATCCATCATATCCATTTGGTAAGATATTAACAAAAGATGGACAAGTAACAGGTGATAATTTTAACTATAATTTATATGTTTTGTTGCCAATAAACTATTACATAACTGCATTTGTTGATAATGATGACACTGGACTTTCAGAATTACCTACAGTAGGAGATTATGTTGGGATATATGGGGTATATCCAATAAGTAATTGGAATAATCCATATCCTAATAATCCCAACGTATTAATACCTGGCAATGATTTTAATATAACATGTGATACATTGCCATTTAACATGGGAACTCCAACGGCAACAATAACATTAACATCAACAATAACATTAACTCCAACAATAACATTAACTCCAACAATGACCCCATCTGTTCCAGCAACAGTGTATGGAACTCTCAGTAACTGTCAACAAGGAGATCTATCTATACGAATTGACAATGACATGAATCCTTTAAATGGAAGTGTAAGTGGAAAAGGAGATTGGTTAGGAGCGGCAACTCCAACTTATAATTATTCTATAGATAATGTAAATTATGGGAATTATTATCTGTATGCAACAATAAAATATAATGGTAATTTTGTTCGTGTTGGTTTTTATGGATTTGCATATCCACAAATTCCAACTAGTCCAAATTTACTAGTAAATCAAAGCAATATTCAGGCAAATTTTAGTTTTTCAAATGTTGTAAATAATGTAAGTGGTACACTTACACTTCATCAAAATGCTGGCGAAAATTATGATTATGTAGTTATAGTTGATACTGATAATATTAATACAAATGGTTATTTATCATTTACAAAAGGTAAAACAGTTAACAATCAATTGACTTATAATTATAATATTGCAACACCTTTCCCAGGAGATTATTATATTTATGCCATAGTAGATATAACATCTCCTTATGTATTGGGCAAAGACGGCACACCATATAATTCAGGCCCATCAACAGGGGATTACTTTGGGATAATAGGCCCACAATATTTTGAACCTCAGACAACTTATACCAATAAAGATATAACAACATCAACATATTAAATAAAAAAATAAATAAAAATTAATAAAGCGACTTTCTGTTTTTGCAGTAAGTCGCCTTTTATTTTTTTATGTTATAATATGTTTATTAAATAAATTTACAGGAGATAATGATTGACAATTAACTTATTGCATGGTTTTTTTCTAACCTTATTTGCTGGGCTTGCAACAGCTTTTGGCTCTATAATTGCCTTTTTCTTTGGGAGCCGTGGAAATAAATTTTTATCCTTTGGTATGGGATTGTCTGCAGGGGTTATGGTTTATATTTCACTTACAGAGATAATACCACATTCAAATAAATTATCCGGAGAAATTTTTACTTTTATTGCTTTTTTGTTAGGTATAGCGATTGCAGCGATAATTGACAGGGTTATTCCTTATGAGCAAAATCCCCATGAAGTAAGAAAAAAAGAAGACATTAAGAATTTAAAATTTAATTTGCATTCTCATAAAAATAAAAAATTATTAAGAACAGGATTATTTACTGCTTTTGCAATATCACTTCATAATTTCCCAGAAGGTTTTGCAACCTTTGCTGCTGCATCAACCGATTTAAAATTGGGCGTTACTCTTGCAATTGCTGTTGCAATACATAATATCCCTGAAGGTATTTCTGTATCTGTACCTATTTATAAAGCAACAGGAAATAAGAAAAAAGCGTTTATATATTCTGCGCTCTCTGGACTTGCAGAGCCAGCAGGTGCTTTTTTAGGTTTTATGATTTTATATCCATTCTTAAATGAAAAATTGCTCGGTATTATAATGGCGGTGGTTGCAGGTATTATGATTTACATATCTTTTGATGAATTGCTGCCAACTGCCAGAGAATATGGTGAAGGACATATAGAAGTTTTGGGTGTTATATCAGGCATGGCGTTGATGGCTATTAGTTTGATATTTATGTGAAATAAAAATCTTGACAATTTATACTATCGTCTTAAAATAGAAAAAATGAATATTCTGGAAATTAAAAATTTAACTTTAAAAAAAGATAATAGAATTTTGCTTGATAATATAAATATAGAGATATGGGCGGGTTATGTCCATGCCATAGTAGGTCCAAATGGTGCAGGCAAATCAACACTTGCAAATACCATAATGGGACTTTCAGGTTATAGGGATTTTTCAGGGGATATATTATATGAAGGCAGGTCAATAAAAAATCTATCAATAGATGAACGTGCTCGTCTTGGTATAACTCTTGTTTTCCAGGAGCCAGCCAGGTTTGAGGGCTTACCTGTTGATGATTTTATTTTGGCGGGTGTTAAAGATAAAAAAACTAATTTAATAGATGAAGCATTATTAAAAGTTGGACTTGACCCAATAAAATACAGGCAGCGTAGTGTTGATAAAACACTTTCAGGCGGAGAACGGAAAAGAATAGAACTTGCATCTATTTACGCAATGAAACCAAAACTTGTATTCCTGGATGAACCAGATAGCGGAGTTGACATTGATTCTGTTAAATATATTTTTGAAATTATAAAAGAATTTAAAAAAAACGGCACAACAGTAATTCTAGTAACTCACAGTCAAGAAGTTTTAAAACAGAGTGACCATGGATTTTTGTTATGTGCTGGAAAATTGATATGCAAGGGCGAAGTAAATAAATTATTTGAGTATTTTACAGGAAAATGCGCACCGTGTAATCATGTAGGTAAACCGGATAAGGAATAGAAGAAGTAAGAAGTAAGATGTAATATGTGTTGAAACATTTATCATATTTGCTGGATTTACCAAATCAACCATATTTAAAAACATGGAGAAACATGGAAAAGGATAAAATATTAAATGAACTTTTAAATTCCATAGGAATGCATAAGATGGGACCTGATATTGCCCATGTTGAAATACATGGAAATGAAGTATTAGGCGCACATCTGGTGGAAGGGCTTTTTGTGGAGTCAGAAAGTTTTAAAGATGGAGTAAATATTAAAATACGGGTAAAAAAAGATACAAAAATAAAAAATCCTGTGAGATTTTGTTTTGGATTAATACCTGAAAATGGCATCCAGAAATTAAATATAAATACTGTTATTGAAGAAAATGCATCTGCAAGTTTCATTGCAAATTGCACATTCCCGAATGCAAAAAATATACAGCACTTAATGAACGCAACAATAACAATAGAAAAAGGTGCAGAACTGAAATATTTTGAGCGTCATATTCACGGGCCAGAAGGTGGTGTAACAATAGTTCCAGTTACAAAAGTAATTGTAAAAGAAAATGCAAGATATTCAACTGAGTTTGAACTTATAAAAGGAGCAGCAGGAGTTATAGAACTTGATTATAAAGCAGAAGTTGAAAAAGACAGCACAGTTGATATGAAAGCAAGGATTTTTGGGCGGTTAAAAGATAAAATACATATAAAAGAAGCAGCGCATCTTTTAGGTCAGGGTTCTGTTGGTGTCCTTACAAGTCATATAGCATTAAAAGATGATGCAGATGCAACGGTTGAAAATGAGATAATTGCAGATGCACCTTTTGCACGTGGTCATGTTGATTGCAAAGAAATAGTCCAGGGCAGAGCAAAAGCGCGCGCAGTCCCTGTAGTGCAGGTAAATGACCCGCGTGCTCATGTTACCCATGAAGCAGCAATCGGCTCTGTTGATACAAAACAATTAGAGACCCTGCTAACCCGTGGACTCACAGAAGATGAAGCAATAGAGATGATAATAGCAGGATTATTAAAGTAAGAAGTAAGATGTAAAATGTAAAGAGAAAGATGACATCTTAAAAGATGTAATATAGTAATGATAGAAAGGAATAAAAAATTGCAGGATAGCAAACATCAACAATGCAGGTTTTGTGGGGAATATCTTGATGCAAATGTTGGATTGTGCCCTGTCTGCAAGCAGTCAACTGCATTAGATGCAGTAGTTGATTTGCGTCGGCTTCCTAACTGTCCTGTATGTAAAATCCCTATTTATCCTGCCAGAATAAATACACATAGCGTTTATCACTGTGAAGAGTGCGAAGGAACTGCAATTTCAAAAGAAGTTATGATGAAATTGCAGCCAATTGAGTCAAAAAAGCTAATTAGGTCACAACTTGCCAAGGAACATATAAGACCACCATATTTTGAACCCAGAGATAAACCCCCGTTTTTAATATGCCCTTATTGCAGAAAAAAGATGAAAGAGACGAAATTTACAAATATGATAGTTGATATTTGTGAAAAATGTGGGGCTGTCTGGTTTGATGCGGGAAAAGAAAAACATATAAATGAAATACTTGGCTCGTATAAGATGAAAAGATTAAAAGAAAGTGAAAGAAGGAGATAATTAAAATATTTGAAAGTTGAAATTAAGAGTTGAAAGTTGAAAAACTAAAAGTAAACTACTTAACTAAAAAACATATTGACAAATATATTTAATTAACATATATTCATTAAAAATTACAAATAAAGAGGAGGATATATGAGTGAGAAAAAAACACAATTGGGGTTAACTGAAAATTTTGAAGGTATGTTATGCTATGTCCTTGGCTGGGTTACAGGCGTTCTTTTTTTTATTATTGAAAAAGAATCAAAATTTGTCAGATTTCATGCTTTACAGTCAATATTAACCTTTCTTGGTGCGATGATAGTTTTTACTATCCTAGGTGTAATACCAATACTTGGATGGCTTGTAAGTATTGTTTTGGCTCCTGTTGTAGTGATATTATGGATAGTATTAATGGTTCGGGCTTATAAAGGAGAGATGTGGAAATTACCAATAGTGGGGGATATGGCAGAAAAACAGATACAATAAAAAAAGGAGAAAAAAATGGAAAAATGGGAATGCACTGT
>JAOAIN010000232.1 GCA_026414685.1 Candidatus Goldiibacteriota bacterium | reverse complement strand
CTCTATGATTTCATCTTTTGGCAACAACATTTTTGATTTTATATAAATTAGTGTTGCGGCTATAACTATGAATTCACTGGCAACATTTAAATTCAGCCTCTCCAACATTTCAATATAGGAAAGATATTCCTCTGTAATTGTGGCAATGGGTATATCATATATATCAATCTGATTTTTTTTAATTAAATATAAAAGTAAATCAAAAGGTCCTTCAAAAACAGCTAATTTTAATTGATAATTCTCCTGCATGATACACTCACTAAATTAATTTCATAAGTTTTCTCACTTCTCTCATAGTCGCCTCAGCGGCATCTAAAGCATCTTTATTGCCTTTATTCATCACATCCATTATATAATCCGGTTTTTTTTCTATCTCTGCTCTCTTTTGTCTTATTGGTTCCAATCTTTCATTTAATTTTCTTGCCAGCTCCATTTTGCAATCAACACACCCACGCAAACCTTTTTTACATTCTTCAATAATCATCTGATGCGATGCTGTATTATAAACTTTATGAAAGGCACATACAACACAATTATCAGGATGTCCTTTGTCATTTTTTCTTATCTTTTTAGGATCTGTAAACATCTGTCTTACCTTTTCAGTTACAACATCAGCAGGGTCGGATAGAAATATCGCATTATTATAACTCTTTGACATCTTTCTACCATCAATTCCGGGCAGCTTTGGCATTTCAGTCAAAATTTCTTGCGGTTCTTTGAAAAATTTTCCATACAGATAATTAAACCGTCTTGCTATTTCACGTGCGAGTTCCAAATGTGGTCTCTGATCCTCACCTATGGGGACTTTATCTGCATTATAAATCAAAATATCAGCTGCCTGCAATACCGGATATCCCATAAAACCGTATGTTGATAGATCCCTATCCTTTAATTCTTTTTTCATCTCTTTATAAGTCGGGTTTCGCTCAAGCCAAGGAACAGGAGTGAGCATTCCGAGTAAAAGATATAATTCTGCATGTCCTTTCACAGATGACTGGACAAACATCGTGGCTTTTAATGGATCAATACCCACGCTCAACCAATCTTTATACATATCTTTAATATTTTCCGAAACATCCTCAGGTTTTTCATAATTTGTAGTCAAAGCATGCCAGTCAGCCACCATATAAAATGCTTTGTATTTATCTTGCATTTCAACATAACTTTTCAAAACACCTTCCAGATGCCCTAAATGCAATTTTCCTGTTGGTCTCATACCACTCAATACAATCTGCATTAAAACCTCCACTGGTTTGTTTTAAATTTACAAATTTAAAATTTTTAAATTTTGTCACTTTAATAAAAGGAAATTTTCTGATTCACCACAATTTTAACAAAGGCAGAGAATCTTTTCTATTCCCTCTTTTTTAAAAAGGGAAATTCAGTAATAGTATTTTAATTTCAATAATTATATTAAATTTCAACTCATGTCACAAGATTAATAATATACTGCAAAAAAATAAAAACCGGCCTAAATATCAAATCCAGTATGTTCATCATTAACAATATGATAATAATAAATATACCAAAGGGTGATATGGATTCATATCTCATCGCCATATCATCAGGCAATAAAGCCATCACTATTTTAGAGCCATCAAGTGGCGGAATGGGTATTAAATTGAAAACACACAATATGACATTGATAATTATCATATATTTAATAAATAAAAATAAACCAGGCATATTTTGAATATTTATAAATGGAATTCTTACAGAAATCGCAAGCAATCCAATAGTAATTGCTGCCAGTAAAAAATTTGAGCCTGGTCCTGCAATACTCACAAGCATTAAACCTCTTTTATAATTTTTATAAAATAACGGATTTATAGGAACTGGCTTTGCTCCGCCTATAACAAAAGGAGAGCCAGAAAAAATTAAAAAAGCAGGTAAAATAACAGACATAAATGGATCAAGATGTGAAATTGGATTAAAAGTAAGCCTGCCCTGCTCTTTTGCTGTCGGGTCTCCGAGAAGATATGATACATATCCATGAGAAACCTCATGAACAACAACAGCAAAAACCAAAACAGCAATCTGCATAATTATATTCAATACATTATCCATTATATCTCCAGAATTTTTTGTGTGGTATTAAGATACTAAATAAGATTTATTGTGTCAATAAGATAATACATAAGATGAAAAATGTAAGATTTATGATTTATGATTTATGATTTAAATTTGCAGAATTTGCAAAATCTACCACATCTACCAAATTTATTAAATCTGGTAAATAAGAAAGATTCAGTAAATATGGTAGATTTATAAATGTATGATAATTAAGCAAATTTGGAAAATTATATTACATCTTTTTCTTTTCTTCTTCTGTATTCATCAGATTAGTTGATATAAATTCTTTTACCCATGAGATGAAATCAATGTTTGACTTGATTTTCTCATTTGCCTCAAGATTTTCGCCAAGTTCTTTTGTTTTTTCAAGGATACTTTGCGCCTCTTCAAGAAGTGGCATCTGCAAATTAAATATCTCAGCCAGTTCTTTTTGATATGCTAATTTTTCTTTACCAGGATTCATCCCTGACAGTTTTTGCAATTTTTCATCATAATTAACAAGTTTTTTAAACTGAGCAATTAAAGAATAAGCAGCGTTATTTAATTGCCAGGCCTGGACATTATAATCAGCATATTTTGAAGCAATTTCTGCTGCCTTTAAATAGTTAGTTACTGCAGTATAAGTATCTCCGTCTGCATCTGCCTGTTTTGCTTTATTTTTAACAGTTATATATTCCTGAAATGCTTTATAACTCTTCCAGGGACCTGCAGTTA
>JAOAIN010000124.1 GCA_026414685.1 Candidatus Goldiibacteriota bacterium | reverse complement strand
TATATATTTGGTCGGGACGGCCAGATTTGAACTGGCGACCCCCTGCTCCCAAGGCAGGTGCGCTAAGCCAGCTGCGCTACGTCCCGACTGAAGGTTTGATAAAATATAACAAAATACAATTATAACGTCAATATAATAGTATTTTAGAAATAAAAAATATATAAAAATTATTTAATAATATTTCTGAAAAAGAAAAGAAATACCAATGTTAATAAAAATTCCTGAATAATTAATATCACTTTTTATAAGATCTGAAATACCTACGGGTTTTAAATCTCCTTCTTTTCTTATTGCATCTATTGTACCATTACAATATCTATAACCGGTTTTGACAGAAACAGCAATTTCATTTGAAAGCCAGAAGTCAATACCACCCTCCAGATTAAATCCCCAAAAAAATCCTTTGCCTTCATATGATGCACTTGCAATAATTGCATTTGAGAAATTTTTCACAGTCAGTTTTGCCGTTGTATTGGAAGTAAAATAAAAACCAGTATCAAACGCGGCATAAGGCAAAAATGAATTCAAACTGAAGTAATCTATAAAATACTTTTTAAGTCCAAATCCTAAATAATGCAATCCCCAATTTTCATCTGCAATGATATTATATCCATGATCTTTTGATAAAACCAATTCGGATTTGTTCTTAGCATCAATATGGTCCTTCTTTAAATAAAAACCATAAATATTTTCATCTATACCAAAAATCAAAGCACCATTAAATCCTATTGAATATGTGGAATTAAAAATTTTTTTTTCAAATTCAGAATTGATTGAAAGTAAATCTGTTGAATTGAATAAAAAGTTATATTGCCCTAAAATTTCCAGGTAACTTCTTAAAACCCATATATCTGCTTTTAAATTGTATGAAAATAATAATAAATAAACAATAATACAACATTTACAGAACTTTTTCATGGTGGGTCTGATTTTCATTTAAAAGCTTTTACAGCACTTTCTATATCATGGTAATATTCAAGAATACTGGTAAAATCAAGAATTTCAAAAATATCCCTGACTTCATTTTTCATACCAACAAATTTAATATCACCATTATTCTTTCTTAAATCCTTAACATAACCTACAAAAATACCCCATCCAGCACTGCTTATGTAATCAACCTTACTTAAATCTATTATTATCTTATATTCTCCTTTAGATATTAAATCATTTAATGTGCTTTCTATTTCTTTTGATGTTTCAGAATCAATGAAACCAATGCATTTTATTATATTAAAATTCCCCTTTTTTTCTATTGTTACACTTAACCCATTCATAATATGCCCTTATCAAACATTTATTTTTCTTCAAAATCATACAATGTGCGTTCTAATAATTCACCTTTATTAAATATGGCAACTCCTTCTACTTTACCTTTTCTGTTGTAAGTGGTCCATACACCCTGTTTCATTCCATCCTCAAATCTCCCTTCCAGATGTAATTTCTTTTTTTCTTTATCAAAATATTCTTTATATGAACCATGCATTATTCCCCTCTCAAATCTTGCCTCTATGTAAATATTTTTCTTTGAATCAAAAATTTCAAAAACCCCTGTTAATGTCTGTGATGGGAAATTAGAATTTGGCATTTTATTCTCCTGCACCTATATATACCTCCTTTTTATATAAATAACCAACAGTGATGAGTATAGCAACAATAGTTATTATTTTCAAGTGTTTTTTAAATCTTTTTGAAAAAAATAATTATTTTTTATTCGTTTAAATTATATAACCTCGCCAAACCCATTAAAAATCCACCATTGTGTGTTATCCAGTCTTCATCATGTAAGGCATCAGGAGAGTCAAACTCTTTTTTAGGTGGAACATCATATTCAAACTGCTTGCCTGTCCCAAATCCATTACATATTGAACCACGTATATTTGTCCAGTTACCAGCACATCTATTACCCACACCTTGAATCATACTTGCAGAAAGTGCAATGTCATCAGGTATATCATAATCAAAAACCACACAACCTAGCTTTATATTTTCTTTTGTTATACCTGCATTTAATCCACAAATCCATTGCAAATTTGAATAAGCAATATCAATAAATTCTTTGTCTTTAAATAAATCATAAAACTCACAAGCCAAAGCCGCTGCCTGTCCATAAATAGTATTTGTTCCATGCCAGACACCTGCAAACCATATTAAACCTTCATCACCGAATACGCCCCTGGGTAGTATTTTAAACGGAGAAGATAAACAGGCAGGTTTAAAATAATTATAAGCAAAATTTTCAACTGATTCTTTCCATTTATGTATATATCCATAATCAGGGATTCTTTTAATTCCTTCTATAAAACAAAAAACAGGATGAGCAAAAACAGCACCCATATCAGAACCAAAATAAAAGTTCTGCCCTGAAGATGGCATCCCATGGCTCCATGCTTTTTCAGTAATATCTATCCCATCATAAGCATAAAAATGCCCAAAAAAATCTTTTTCTGCTTTATCTCTTGTAACCTGACGTTTCAAAATATTTTTTGTTAAAAAATCAATCCTATCCATACGTTTACGCGCACCAAAAGAAAACAACAAAACTTCACACCATAAAGCAAGCATTAAATATCTGGTCATCCATTGATTTGGATACATTAAACCTTCTTTCCATCCCTGATTGTATAAAACATTATTATTTACAAGTGGTTTTGCTTCATTTTCAATCCAGTCAAGTGATTTTATTGCTCGTTGTATAAATTCATCTGCTTTTGTTTTATCAACTTCTTTTAAAACCTCAGCTGACTTTATCCATGCAAGTGATGCCATAAAAGAATCATAAGGAGAAAAACTTTTAGGCGCTTTTGCTATATCATGTATTAAAGCTCCTTTCCCAAATCCCTCTTCTTCTGCTTTATCCTGACACATAGCAAGATAAATACATCCATCTTTTATAAAAGATAAAGTATTTTCTTTATCTTGCTTACTCAAAAGATTACTTGCAAATTTATATAAATCACATAATCCAACTATCATTGTTGAATGGCTCGGCACTTCCTGCCACAGATAACCTGCATCAAACCATCCTGGTTTTACACTGGCAAATATTGCTCTACGTTTTAAGTTTTCTGGGCCAACATATCTTGCTGTCTTTTCAAATAAAATATTTTTTCCTATTGTAAGTCCTGAATCTTCAAGAAGTAATTTATTATTATCATTTAACTGAATTCTATATACCCCTATCTCATTAAATAAAGAAAAATCAGAAATCCACCAATTTATACCCCAAAATTCTCCTAAAAATTTTACTTTACTTTTATATTTAATATTACCATCTAAACCAATAATATAAATTTCTGCATTATCAGATAACCAGTTTTTAGGCCCCCTTATTAATATTTCTTTTTTTCTATCAATATCATAACCAACCTGAGAAAATAAAATCCCCTTTTGATTTCTTTGCATAAAATATTATTTTTTACTTTTAATTACTCCATATAATTTTGTCTCGTTATGATCAAAAAATAGTATTATCAATCCAGCCAGAAGCAATATGATATCCCTTATTATTGTATTCATTCCTATTTTTTCTTCTGGAAATAAAAAATCAAAACAACCACAAGAAATCTCTATGCCACGATAAACATCCACAGCAATTGCTATGATAAAAGTAATAAGTAAACCACATATAATAAGTGAATTACTCTTTGGCATTATATCAAACATAAGCATGATGCCTGCAAAAAATTCAATCCAGGGAATAATCGCAGCAAATAAAGGAACAATAGCATTCGGAAGCAAAACATAAGAATAAACATCCTTTGCAAATTGCTGGGGATCAATAATTTTACCTATACTTGCAACAACAAATATAAAACCCAAAGAAACTTTTAAAACTCCAAGAAACCAATTATTTGATAAAATCTTTTTAATAAAATTCATTTTTCACCTTCTTTTATTTTTGTGGGGGCGGAGGTGGTGGCGGAGTTTTCCATACAGGATAACCTGCTTTTTCCCATTGTGATAGCGCATCCATGAATAACAGGATCTTTTTATATCCTTCTTTAAATAATATATTTGCTGCCTGTTTTGATTTATTACCACGGCTATGGCAGTAAAGGACATTTGGTTTTTGTTTTAAAAAATAATCATAACCACGCAGCATGTCTTTCATTTTATCAGCTGGTATATTAATAGCCCTTTCAATATGAACTTTATTATAATTTTCAGAGGAATCTACATCTATAAAATTAGAGAGTCCATTGTCCCACAGAAATTTTGCTTCTTCAAGAGTTATCTGCTTTATCTCTTTTTCTGAAGATGCTTCTTCAAATAGATGTTTATATTGTGGTGGTGGTTCATATTTTTCAACAGGC
>JAOAIN010000099.1 GCA_026414685.1 Candidatus Goldiibacteriota bacterium | reverse complement strand
AACTTTTTTATAATTATTATGTGCTTTTGAATAAAAAATACGCTTCATAAATATTATTACTTATACATCTTATCAAATAACTTTTGGGCATAAACAACAGCGTCTCTCATCATATCCTCTGCTTTTGCTGTTTCTCTATTTTCCATAAACTTGTTTAATTTTTTATAATCCAGATATTCAGCTGCTTTTTCACAGGCATCCCATGATAAAATGCTACGAACTACTCTATCCACTGCCTGTTCTTCATTATCATAAGCTCGCGGCTGCATATCATGTCCCTTCCATCTTTTATATTTTGCTTGTTTGATAAGTCCAGCAATTGCTATGTTAAAACCATTAATTCTTGCTCCATTATCTATATCAAATTTTCCAGGGCCACCTAATAAAATCCCATCATTATATCCCTGACTATTTATATGCATATGAATTAGCATATTATTATCAATTTCTTCTACTGTATCATAAACATGGTCAAGTCCTATCATCTCAGAATGTCCAAATTCTTTATTTATACCTTTTTTTGAAATATCTATCTTATATTCTTCTTCTAACTTTTTCCAGAATAAAATTGCAGAAGCAACTGTGGGAAGTAGCATTGCAGGATGCCCTTCATTTGGTTTTGGTTCAATTGCCATAAATAATTTACCACCCTTTTTCTCTTCATATTTACAAAGCCCTGCAATATTTTCTTTTAAATAATTATACATATCTCTTATAACAACTGTTGCCATATCATAACCAAAAGAACCATTCCATAAAACAAATGTAGGTGGTTTTCCAGGCATCCACGCTTTTTTCAAAGGTCCATAGACAAGATCAACTGCCCTAATACCATAATCAACTGCTTTTGCCCTTTCATTTTTATCAGGAGAACAAATACCACCATAAGCAAAATGGCGATGCGCACCAGGTGTTGCCATTGCAAGATAAATACCAGAATCAACCAATGCATCAGCAAGACGTTTTGCGTTTTCTTCATTATATTCATAATCGTAATGCGCCTCCAATCCAAGTACAATATATGAAGGAAGACGCGGTGCGATTTTTTCTTTTATAAGTTTTACTTTATCTATAGTATCAAAACTTTTTTCCCAATCTTTTCTAATATCAGATGGAGTAAAACCGCCTTTGCCAGCATTAAACGTCCATGCACAAATACTGTGATAACTTTTTTCCATTTTTAACCTCCGTTCCCATAAATTTTCAATTATTTAAATTTTTTTCATTTGCTATCTGGTATATATCATTTAGAATTGTTTATTAATTTTTCCTTCCAACAATTATATATTTCCACATAAATTTTTACCATACTTTTTTCAGGGATTTCTGTTTTTATTTTTTTAAGCCCAACAAATGCATCGCTATACTTTTTGTAAATGCCAGCTCCTACTCCTGCTGCTCGTGCAGCACCTTGCGAGCCATCTGTTGAATATAATTCCAAAGGCACATTACATGTATTTGCAAAAATCTGCCTGAAAACAGGGCTTAAAAACATATTTGCATAACCAGCGCGTATTTTTTTTATTTTTACACCCATATTCTTCATTACTTCAAATCCGTAATTTAATGCAAAAACAATTCCTTCCTGTGCTGCCCTGTATAAATGCTGTCTTTTGTGAATATTAAAATTAAGATTATGAATAGATGCCCCAATATTTTTGTTTTGTAAAGTTCTCTCTGCACCATTGCCATAAGGAAATATAAACAAACCATCTGAACCAGGATTGACTTTTGCTGCCATCTCATTCATTTCATCATATTCCAAACCATCTCCTGTATTATGTTTGAGCCAACTATTTAAAATACCTGTTCCGTTTATACATACCATCACTCCATTTCTTATCATATCTTTTGAATAATTAACATGTGCAAATGTATTAACTCTACATAATGGGTCATATAAATTTTTATCAATTATTGCAAAAATAACACCAGATGTACCTGCTGTTGCTGCAACCTCACCAGGATTTAAAACATTCAATGAAAAAGCATTATTTGGCTGATCACCTGCTATGTATGATATTTTTATTCCAGAATTTAAACCGAGCTCATCTGCTGCATTTTTTGTTAATTCTCCATGAATGCTAAAAGTTGGTTCAATATTAGGAATTAAATCATCAGAAATTTTCATTGCTTTTAAAACATCTTTTGAAATACTTTTGTTCTCATAATCCCATAGCATTTCTTCCGCGAGCCCTGGAATTGTGGTAAATATCTTATCTGTCATTTTCATTGCTATATATTCTCCAGGAAGAATGAATTTATAAACTTTTTTATAAATACTCGGCTCGTTTTCAATTACCCACCGCAGTTTTGAAGCAGTAAAATTACCTGGAAAATTTAATATGTGTTTTAGGCATCTTTTTAAACCTATCTTTTTAGTTGCCTTCTCACCTATTGATACCGCTCTGCTATCACACCATATAATGGAAGGTCTTAAAACATTTTTATTTTTATCAATTAATACAAGACCGTGCATCTGGTATGAAATGCCTATTGCTTTTACATCTTTTAGATATTTTGAATTTTTCTTTTTTATTTTTGCAGTGGCGAGGATAAGATGTCTCCACCACATCTCAGGATGCTGTTCTGCCCAGCCCGGCTCTTTTGCTAAAATTTCCATCTCTTTTTCAGGCGATGATGCAGAATCAATCAGTTTTCCTGTTTGGACTTCTATGAGCGATGCCTTTATTGACGAACTACCAACATCATAACCAAGTAAATACATAAAAACCTCATAAAATTTTTATTGCATAAAAATTTTAGAACAATAAAAAATTTAAAAACAAAAATAAAGCATAGTAATTCTATCAAAAATCCCTCTTTATACTCCTTACCCAAAGGGTGGGATGTAACTTTATTTTCAAATTTTTAAAAATATCAAAATATAGTCATATTTTATGAGAGAAAAATAAGGCAGTCAAGAAAATAATAAAAAACATTTATTATTTAAAACATAAATCTAAAATCATAAATTAAAATTTTTTTTCTATTACATCTTCTCTGCCCACGCTCTTATATATTTCTTTTATCCTCTTTTCTATCCTTAAATCCTGCGCCTTAAAAATATCCTGCAAATTTTTTCCTGTTATTTTGTTAAATGAATCAAAAAGCATTTTTCCCATATTAAGATACGATTCCATTGCTTCTTTTGCCATAGGGTCATTGATTTCTTTTAATGTATCCTGTATCATTTTTGATATGTTATTATCTTCGTC
>JAOAIN010000143.1 GCA_026414685.1 Candidatus Goldiibacteriota bacterium | reverse complement strand
TGATAATATTTTTCAGAAATTCACCTTGGTTACAATATGAACAGGATTTCATAGCATCAGTTTCTGATATGGTTATGCTCGCCTTTGAAAAATGGAATAGAAAATGGGCAGAAGAAGAATTGCAAACAACATTAAAAGAACTTGAAAGATTAAATAAAATAAAATCTGATTTTATATCTCTTGTTTCTCATGAACTACGGACACCACTTACTTCAATACTTGGATATACTTCTTTTATGTTAAAAGGAATAGCAGGCGGACTTAATAGCCAGCAGAAAGAATTTATGGAATCAATAGAGAATAATGCCAATCATTTATTAAAACTTGTAAATGAACTTATTGACATGTCAAGAATAGAAAAAGGTAAGTTCTCAATTGAAAAACAGGAATGTAATATTGTAGAGATAATTGAGAAAGTTATAAATGATATGGAACCAATAATAAATGTTAAAAAAGTTAAAATAAAAAAATTTTATGAAAATAATATGATAAAAATAAATTGTGATAGTCAAAAAATAATGCAAGTAATTAATAATTTGATTGATAATGCAATAAAATATTGTAGTAAAAATATTGAAATTAATATAGAAGTTAAAATATTAAAAGATATAAAGAAATATCAAGAAGAATTTAATGTCAAATCAGGGCAATATATTTTAATATCTATAAGAGATAATGGAATGGGTATAGAAAAAGAAAATTTGAAAAAAATTTTCAATATGTTTACACAACTAGAAAACATAGATACGAGAAAACATAGCGGTGTTGGTTTAGGACTTTATATTGCACAGCAGATTATAAAACAGCATGACGGTTTAATCTGGGCAGAGTCAGAAGGTATAGGGCGGGGAACTACATTTAATATTTTATTACCGACTAATTAATTTTTCCATAAACCCTTCCTTTTCCAATACATTTATTTAAAAAATTTTTTAACTGTGGTAAAAATTCTATTTGAGAAAGTTGTTCAAATTGCGTGCCTGGTAACGGATTGAATTTATGTATATGTATTTTACATCCCATATCAATCAAATTTTCGCATAATTTAATAGTTTTATTTACATCATTTTCAGTTTCAAAAGGAAATCCAGATATAATATCTATATTTGGTAGCAATCCATATTTTAATGAAATTTTAGATGCATTTATTATATCTTCCACAGTATGATTTCTATTTATTTTTTTTAAAACTTTTTCAGAGCCGGATTGACCACCTATCATTATGTTTTTATTGCTGCAGTATTTTTTTATTAAAGATATAGTATCTTCGTTTACAAATTCAGGTCTGACTTCTGATGGGAAAGAACCAAAAAATATTCTACCTTTACCTTTTGTAATTTTATGAAGTGATTTTAAAAGATTTTCAAGGGCAATATAGTTTATATGAATTCCATTTGCAGAACCATATGAAAACGCATTAGAAGATACAAAACGTAGGTCAGTTAAATTATTTTTTATTAGAATTTCACAGTATTTTACTATGTTTTCTATGCTCCTGTGTCTTGGTTTGGAGCCAAATATTTTTGTTACTTGGCAGAAATAACAGTTATGTGGGCAACCACGAGATATTTCTATATATAAAGAATAATGCGGGTCTTTTAAAGGAAAAGGGGGAAAGGAATTTAAATCTACAAATTTACTGGATTTGCAAATTTTTAAATTTGCAGAATTTAAGATATTGTTTATTATGTTTTCTGCTTCTCCCTGAATAACTATATCAAAACCTTTATTTAGGCAATCTTTTGGAGCACCTGTTGGATGTGGTCCGCCACAGATAAAGACAGATTTTTTATATATAGATTTTAGTTTTTTGAGTTCATTATAATTTTCTTCTGCATCTTTTGTTACAAATGAAAAAAGAAAATAGTGTTTTTGATTTTTTGTAATTTTTAGTTTTGTGTTTTTAGAATTAAAATCATATATAAAAACATCTTTTTCTAAATAATATCCATATACCTCAAGTATGCCAAGCAAAGCATATATGCTGTTTCTATTGTTTTTTGATAAACATAAGATAATCATATAAATATTATATCATTTTTTATAAAAATTTATTTAATTTATAAAATTAACAAAATTTTAACCTAAAATTAATTAGAAAATTTATTGCATTAATAATATAATTATAAAACTTGATGGAGGTAATTAATAATGCAAATATATTTTATGAGACATGGATTGGCAGCTGATAAAAAATTACCTATATATTTAAATAATGATGCTGAACGACCTTTAACAGAAGAAGGGATAAAAAAAAGTATCATTGTAGCAAAGGGTTTAAAAAAAATAGTTAAAAATTTTGATATTATTTTTACAAGTCCTTTAAAAAGAGCGTTGCAAACAGCTTCAATTGTGGCTGAAGAATTTAATTTGAAAACTAAAATAAAAGTAATAAATGAACTTTTGCCTGGAACAAATCAAGATGATTTTATAAAACTTCTTATAAATTTAAAGGAATTTAAAAAAGTTTTATTTGTGGGACATGAACCTGATTTATCTGAAAAATTATCAAATTTATTAAATACCGATCCCAAAATATTTAAACTTAAAAAATCATGTGTATGTCGCATAGATATTAAGATTATGCAAAATAAGATTAAATCAAAGATTATTTGGATAATACAACCATCTCAGTTTAAAGCTTTAAGGAGAAAAAAATGACAATAAAATATTTAGATAACCATCCTTTCCATGGAATATTAATAGCTGTGGAGGGCATAGATGGCTCTGGTAAATCAACCCAACTACGATTATTACAGGAATGGCTTAAAAGCATGGAATATCAAGTGTTTTTTACTGAATGGAATTCATCAGAACTTGTAAATGAAACTATTAGAAAAGGTAAAAAGAAAAATTTATTAACACCAATAACTTTTAGTATTTTACATGCCACTGATTTTGCTGATAGATTAAATCATCTAATACTACCACCCTTAAAAGCAGGTATGATTGTTCTGGCAGATAGGTATATATATACTGCGTTTGCTAGGGATGTTGTAAGAGGGGTTGATCCAGGATGGGTTAGAGACTTATATGGTTTTGCCATTAAACCAAATTTGACATTTTATTTTAAAGTTGATATAGAAACATCTATAAAAAGAATATTAACCGGGAGAAAAGCATTAAAATATTATGAAGCTGGAATGGATATGAAATTGCATGACAATCCAGTAGAAAGTTTTAAAATTTTTCAAGGGAGAATTTTAAATGAATATGAAAAAATATGTAAAGAATATAATTTAATAGTTATAGATGCCTTAATGCCTATTAATAACCAGCAAAAAATAGTAAGAGATGAAGTTAAAAAATTACTTGAACAATATAACCCCGAGCCTCTTATTGATTAGGAGGATATAATGAATAATAAGACATTGTCTAATATACCTTTGCCTAATGTTGATTTAAATGAATTAAAGGGCAAATTGATAGTTATAGAAGGGACAGATGGTGTTGGACGTTCTTCTCAAATTATGGATTTAAAAGAATGGCTAGAGATTAAAGGATATGCTGTAGTAGTTACTGGATGGACAAGATCCCCATATATTGGTAAAACAATACAAAAAGCTAAAAAAAAACATACATTAAATGTTTATACTTTTAGTTTGCTTTATTTGGCGGATTTTGGGGATAGATTGATTCATGAAATAATTCCTGCGCTAAAGGCAGGATATATAGTTATTGCAGATAGGTATATTTATACAGCATTTATTCGTTCTATAATAAGGGGGATTGATAAGGATTGGATTTACAAAGCATATGGTTTTGCACTCATACCAGATGTAGTTTTCTATCTTAAAATTGGGATAAAAGATTTAATACCAAGAATTTTAAATAGCAAAAATTTAGAGGAAGAATACTGGAAAAAATCAGAGATATTACTTGACTATTGGGAATCAGGTATGGATATGAGATTAGGTCATGATTTTTATGAAAGCTTCGTAAATTATCAAAAAAAATCGATTCAGTATTTTAATCAAATGGCAAAAGAATTTAATTTTATAACAATAGATGCTAGTAAGAAATTTAGTTCAGTAAATAAAGAATTAAAAAAACACATATCTAATTTATTGGAAATAAAAGAGTGAAAAATTTATATATAACAGCCATAGATATAGGAACTAATTCTTTTCATATGATTATAGCTAAAGTAGATCCAACTACATATAAATTTTCAATTATAGATAGGGAAAAAGAATTTGTTCGTCTTGGGTGTAATTTATTTAATTCAAAATATATAGATGATGCAGCTATAGAACGGTCTATTGAAACTTTACAAAAGTTTAAAAAGATATTTAGTGGATATAAAACAATAGTAAGAGCTATTGGAACATCTGCAGTAAGAGAAGCAAAAAATTCTAATAAGTTTATACAAAAAATAAAAGAAAAAACTGGTATAAACGTGGAAGTAATTTCAGGAATTGAAGAAGCACGTCTTATATATAAAGGCGTGGTAAATTATTTACCAATTTATGAAAAACAAACTCTAATTTTTGATATTGGTGGTGGATCTACTGAATTTTTGATAGCAAAGAAAAACAAAGTATTATTTGGAGATAGTTTAAAACTTGGAACAATTAGAATGACAGATAAATTTTTTATAGATAAAAATTATAATTTAAAAAATATAAAAAGATGTCAATATTTTATAAAAGGCATTGTTTATTCAGTCGCAAGAAAAATAAAAGATATTGATTTTGAAATAGCCGTTGGAACTTCTGGAACAGTTTTAACTGTTTTCAATATTGCAAAGAATTTATATAGCAATTCAAAAGTAAAAGAAAATATTTTAACTAAAGATAATTTTAAAGAAATTTATAAAATGATTATAAAAAAAATGACACCTGAGAAAATTTCTAATATACCAGGAATGGATGAAAAAAGAGCCGATATAATATTACCAGGAATAATTATATTAAATGAAATATTTAATCAATTGAATTTAAGAGAAATTATGATATCAAATTTTGCCTTAAGAGAAGGAATTTTATTTGATACTATAGAAAGACAAATAAACAAAAAAGTTTTGAATCAATTAAAAGAACTTAGATATAATAGTATAATAAATTTAGCAAAAAAATTTAATATTGAAATTAAACATTCTTTTCACACAGTAAAATGTGCTTTAAAAATATTTGATGAGTTGAAGAAGTTACATAAATTAGGGCATAAAGAAAGAGAATATTTACATTATGCAGCAATTTTGCATGAAATTGGATTAGCAATATCTCATTCTCAGCATCATATTCATTCCTATTACATAATTAAAAATTCTGAATTATTTGGATTTACTGAAAATGAAAAAGAAATAATAGCCAATATATGTAGATATCATCGTAAAAGTCATCCCAAAGAAGATCATCAAAATTTTTTAAATTTATTTAATGAAGATAAAATAGTAGTTTTAAAATTGTCGTCAATTTTAAGAATTGCAGATGGACTTGATAGATTGCATAGCTCTTTAATAGAAATTGATAAATGTTTGGTTACTAAGGATAAAGTAAAAATAATATTACATTATCCTTTTAAAGAGAATATTTATATAGATAAATGGGGTGCAGATATTAAAAAAAATCTCTTTGAAGAAGTTTTTAATAAAAAAGTAATTTTTGAATATAAACCTAAAAAATAAAAAAATAGGGGCAATTATAATATTGCCCCTATTTTTTAAAAAATAATTTTATCCTATTGCAACTCTGCCTGTCTCTCCTGTTCTTATTCTTATACATTCTTCCAAAGGTAGTATAAAAATTTTACCATCACCTAATTCTCCTGTCCGTGCGCCAGTGATTATTGCTTCTACGGTTGGTTTTACAAAATTATCATTTACTGCAATTTCCAATCTTATTTTTCTTAACATATTTCCTGTTTCTCTATGACCACGATACATTTCAGTTACACCTTTTTGTCTTCCGTGGCCTATTACTTCGTTTACACTTAATAAATTTACATCCCTACTGTATAATTCTTTTTTAACATTTTCTAACATATGTGGTTGAATTATGGCTATTATAAGTTTCATATAAAACACCTCCTTTTAATTTTATTCAATTAAAGTATATGCTCTTTCATTATGTTCGCTTAAATCAAGGCCTAATGCTTCTTCTTTTTCATCAACACGAGCTTTTACAAAAACATTTAAAACTTTAAATATTATAAATGTTCCAATGGCAGAATATGCAATTACAGCAATTATTGATAGAAATTGTATCCATAACTGATTCAAGTTACCAAATAAAACTCCTTTTCCTATTCCATTTATAGATGGATTTGCAAAAACTCCAGTAAGAAGTGCTCCCACAATTCCACCAATCCCATGAACACCAAATACATCAAGAGCGTCATCGTATTTAAACATACTTTTTACAATGGTAATCATGAAATAACATACAGGACTTACAATTAATCCGATTAATATAGAACCAAATATATCCACAAAACCAGATGCAGGTGTGATTGCAACAAGGCCGGCAACAGCACCAGTTGCCATCCCAAGAGTTGTAGGTTTTCCTGCAAATATCCACTCAACAATTATCCAGGACAGCGCAGCAGCAGATGCAGCAGTGTTAGTGACCATGAAAGCATTTGCAGCAAGACCATTTGCAGCAAGTGCGGAGCCAGCATTAAAACCAAACCAACCAAACCAAAGTAATGCAGTGCCAAGTAAAGTAAAAGCAAGGTTATGTGGTGTAGGACCTAAAGTTGTATTTTTTCTTTTACCTATTAGTAAAGCCATGACAAGAGCACTTATACCAGCATTTATATGAACAACTGTGCCGCCAGCAAAATCAAGAGCGCCTTTTGCTGCAAGCCAACCATCTTTTGCCCATACCCAGTGGCATATAGGATCATAAATCAATGTTGCCCATAATATTGTAAATAAAATAAAGAAAGGGAATTTCATTCTTTCAACGAATGTTCCAATAATCAATGCAGGTGTGATTATTGCAAACATTGCTTGAAACATAATAAAAATTAGATGTGGAATTGTATCAGAATATGGTCCACTACCTAAACCAATGTTTTTAAGACCAGCCCATTCAAAAAAACCAATAAAACCATTTCCTTTTCCAAACGATAAAGAATATCCAAATAAAACCCATTGTACACTTACAATAGCAAGAATTGTAAAACATTGCATTAAAATGCTTAAAATGTTTTTCTTTTTAACCATACCGCCATAGAAAAAAGCAAGACCAGGTGTCATTAGCATCACAAGAGCAGCAGAAATTAAAACCCATGCAGTGTCACCGCTGTTTATTGTATTTACGGTTTCTTCTGCAAAGAGCAAACTGCCCATACAAAAAAGAGCAATTACAACTAAAAGTAACTTTTTCATAAAGCACCTCCTGTTTATAAAGAATGTTCAATAAAGATGTTTACAAAAATAAAATTTTTTATTTCCATTTAAGCTATTTTTCCCCTTTTTGAAAAAGGGAGGAAAGGGTGATTTTATTTCATAAAATCACCCTTTATCCACCTTTTCAAAAGGGGGATTTATCTCTATAAAGTTATCTCAAAGAACTTAATTAAAAGAATATTTGATTCCGAAGTTAACTATGTAATCGTTTTCATACTGGCTATCAAGAGCAACCTGGACATTTGTAGAAACAATCGCTGTAAAACCACCTAATGAATAAGTAATTTCAGGAGTTAGCAGCAAAACACTGAAAGATTTTGTATATCCCCACTGATTAAAATTATAACCAGCAGTTGCATATAAATTTAAATTAATTAAAGAAATAGGTATTGAGTAGCTTATCCCGGATTCTAAATAATAACCATTACCCAAAACAGAGTCATAATTTAATTTTAAATATGGTGATAAAATTGTATCCAAAGAAATTATTCCAAAAATTTCTAAAGTGTTTTTAAATCCAGCAAAATTATTTGGAAAGGTATAGATAATAAATCCTGCATTTAATTTTACAATATCAAGGTATGGCATTCGTTCTGAAGCAATCAATGTGAAGTCAGATTCAATGTACTCGCCTTTATCAAGCGGAAAAGTTGCCCAGTAGTTTATTGTAAAATTTCCTACATAAATGTTTAAATTTGGTTGTAAACAAAATTCATTATAGAGTTTTTGACCACGCCATAAGTACTTTGTTGCTCCGTTCAAAGTGACATCAAAAGTTAAATTGCTGCTGTAACTAAAAACGCAAAATAAAAGAATAAAACTTAAAACCAATGCAAAAAATCTTTTTTTCATTTTTTTCCTCCTTTTTTAAATTTTTTTAAACAACTTATTATTTTTTTATTAAAAACATATAAAGCAACATATATGCCATTTAAAAAATATAATATTTTTGAAAATTAAAAATAAAGATTGATTAATAAATGACCAGGCAAATTATAAATTAAAGAGATTTGAATAAAAAATGTCGCGGGTAACATCATTATTACCCGCGACGGTTAGAAAAGCAAAAAGTGGAAGAGGGAATTACAATTTGTAGAGCATATCAGCGTATGTTGGGGTTGGCCAAATATCAGATGGAATAAGTGTTTCAAGTGTATCTATATCTTTTCTTAAATCCTGTATTTTTGTAAATACTTTGTCCCTGAAATATTCAGCTTTTGGTAGTGTCTCTGATATGTTATATGCGTTGTTTAATTCTTTTTCCAGTTCATTTACTTTTTTATTTGCAGAATCAAAACACTGTATTATATTTTTTAATATCTCTGAGAGTGAATCTGTTGAAACATTATTTTGTTTTGCTTTTAAAATCGTATCTGAGAGTAAATCAATGTATTTTACTGTTGCAGGTAAATACTGTCTTTTTACCATCTTTATGGCTGTTTTTGCTTCTATTGCTATTTGTTTTGCATATTGTTCAATATATATTTCAAATCTGGAATGAAGTTCCTGTTTTGACAAAACTCCATATTTTTCAAATAAATCTTCTGCTTTTTTTGTAATCATGCATTTATGTGCATCAACAGTATTTTTAATATTGAAAAGACCACGTCTTTCCGCTTCTTTTACCCATTCTTCCGAATAATTATTTCCATTAAATATTATTCTTCCATGTTCTTTAACAACTTCTTTAATTATCTGTGTTGTTTCTTTTGCTATATCAGTTGCTTTTTCCATTCTTGTTGCAAGTTCATCAAGCGCTTCTGCGACAATTGTATTTAAAACAAGATTAGGACCAGCAATTGACATAGAAGACCCAACCATTCTGAATTCAAACTTATTACCAGTAAATGCAAAAGGAGAAGTCCTGTTTCTATCTGTGTTATCCTTTGGTATCGGTGGTAATGTATCAACACCAACTTTCATAAATATTTTATCTTTGCTTTGATATTTTTCTCCTTTTGAAATTTTATCAAGTAGTTCTGTGAGTTCATCACCTAAGAAAATAGAAATTATAGCAGGTGGAGCTTCGTTTGCTCCTAATCTGTGGTCGTTTCCTGATGTCGCACATGATGCGCGTAGTATATCTTGGTGTTTGTCTATTGCTTTTATTAAAGCCGCAAGGAAAAGTAAAAATTGAAGATTTTCATGCGGTGTGCTTCCAGGATCTAAAAGATTAACTCCATCGTCAGTTATCAAAGACCAGTTATTATGTTTCCCAGAACCATTTATTCCAGCAAAAGGTTTTTCATGTAAAAGACAGACAAGCCCATGGCGCAGAGCAACTTTTTGGATTATTTCCATCCAGAGTTGATTGTGATCAGTTCCAATATTTACATAACTAAAATATGGAGCCATTTCAAACTGCGCAGGAGCTACTTCATTATGTCTTGTTTTTGCTGATATTCCTACTTTCCAAAGTTCTTTATCAAGATCTGTCATAAATTTTGTTATTCTATCTTTTATAGGACCGAAATAATGATCTTCAAGTTCTTGGCCTTTTGGTGGTGGTGCACCGAAAAGTGTCCTACCGCATAGCATGAGATCAAGCCGTTTTAGATAAAATTCTTTTTCAATTAAAAAATATTCCTGTTCTGGACCAACTGTTGGTATAACTCTTTTTACATCTTTATTACCTATTGCATTTAATAAACGAACCGCCTGTTTTGATATTGCATCCATTGAACGAAGAAGTGGAATTTTTTTATCAAGTGCTTCTCCTGTGTATGAATAAAATACTGTTGGAATACACAGAACAGTATCCCCTTCATCTGTTTCTTTTAAAAATGCAGGAGAAGTGCAATCCCATGCAGTGTAACCACGCGCTTCAAAAGTTGATCTAAGTCCACCAGATGGAAATGATGATGCATCTGGCTCGCCTTTTATTAATTGCTTACCAGAAAATTCAAGTATTGAATCACCTTCGCCATCTGGTATTATAAATGAGTCATGCTTTTCTGCAGTTGAGCCAGTAAGTGGTTGAAACCAGTGGGTATAATGTGTAGCTCCTTTTTCTATTGCCCAGTTTTTCATCTCTTCTGCAACTACATTTGCAATTTCCAATGTAAGCGGTTTTCCTTCATCAATTGTTTTAAGTAGTTCTTGATAAATCTCTTTTGGCAGGCGTTCTTTCATTACTTTTTTGCTAAAAACATTAGAACCAAAAACCTTTGTGATGTAGTAATCTTTTTT
>JAOAIN010000082.1 GCA_026414685.1 Candidatus Goldiibacteriota bacterium | reverse complement strand
CATATCAACTGGTAGACGCTTAACCTCACCAAGCAATGTATCTTCCACTTTTACTATTAATTTACCCTTTTCTTTCTCATCTTCAGATAGATTAGTAATTTCTGCCCCTTTACCCCTTATAAAATGAACTCCTTCATGCAGGCATCTTTTATAAAACTCTTCATATCCTTTTCCAAAAGCTCTTATATCTATATATAAATTATACACTTCTGCTTTTGTCCTCTCCTTTATTAGATGTGCAAATTTTAAAGAATACATACAACAAACGCGTGAACAATTTTCGTTTGTATTTGTATCTCTGCTACCTATACAATGAAGTATTGCAATACTCTGTGGTTCCCTGCCATCTTTCATAAGAATTTTCCCCCCTGTAGGACCACTTGCATGTGTAAATCTTTCAAATTCAAGGGATGTATAGACATTATCATAAATTTTATATCCATATCTTTTTAGGTTATTTTCATCGCTAAATAATTTAAAACCTGTGGTTATTATTATGTTACCAACTTCCACATTCAGTATTTCATCTTTCATATCAAAATCTATTGCACCGCGCTCGCATTTTTTCTGACAAACCTTACATTTTTTACATGAGTTCATATCAATAAGGTAAACAGGTGGTACTGCCTGTGGGAAGGGTCTATATATTGCTTTTCTTGTTGTAAGATTTAATTCAAATTCAGAAGGAACATTTTTAACAGGACAGTATTTTTCGCAAATTCCGCAACCAGTGCATTTATTTTCATCAACATATCTTGCTTTTTTTCTTATCTTTACTTTATAATTGCCAACATAACCATTCACATCTTCTACTTCTGAATATGTTAAAAGTTCTATATTTGGATTTTGAGCAACAGAGACCATTTTAGGGGTCAAAATACACGCGGCACAGTCAAGAGTTGGAAATGTTTTATCAAATTTTGCCATATGTCCACCAATTGTAGGACTTTTTTCAACAAGATAAACCTTTTTGCCTGCGCCGGCAATAGTGAGTGCAGCTTCAATACCGGCAATGCCTCCACCCACAATCAAAGTTGCCTGATTCATAGGAACTTCTTTTGGTTCTAACGGTTCGTTTCGCACAACCCTTTTTACTGCAGCTGCAATAAGTCGTTTGGCTTTTTCAGTTGCTTTTATTTTATCATCAATAACCCATGAACACTGTTCCCTAATATTTGCCATTTGAAATAAAAATTCATTAAGTCCCGCATCAGCAACAGCGCCGCGAAATGTCCCTTCATGCATGAGCGGTGAGCAGGATGAGACAACTATATGTGTTAAATTGTTTTCTTTCACATCTTGTTTTATCATTTCCTGCCCCGGATCAGCACACATATATTTATAATCCTTAACTAGTGAAACACCGGGCAGCGTTTTTGAAAACGCAACCACCTCATCTATGTCAACCGTCTGGGAAATATTTGTGCCGCAATGGCACACATAAACTCCTATTCTTATATCAGGCATAAATTCCTCCTGTAATCAATTATCAATTTTCAGTTTTCAGTTTTCAATTTTCAATTATTATTAACACTACATGTTTTTTTAAATCTGGAACTTACCATCTGTTATTATTTATGAACTATTTTATTAATACCTTATCTGCATTTATAAAATTCTGGTTTATTCCAAGTTTATCTTTATCTATACCGAGAGCGTATCCCATCAATTGAGTAAAATATAAAATCGGTATTTTAAATTTTGTTTTATATTTTTTATTCACCGTATCTTGGTATGCTTCAAGGTTCATCTGGCATAAAGGACAAACTGTTACTATAACTTCTGCCCCTGCATTCTGAGCAGAAGATAATATATCCTTAACCATTTTAAGACACACATCTTCACTCGTTGTCATGAGCATGCCACCACAACATTTGGCCTTGTAAGTAAAAAAAACACTTGCTGCACCAAGCATGTTTACAAGTTCATCCATTTTATTTGGGAATTCAGGGTCATCAAAATCAGTTTTAGGTCTAACCACCTGGCATCCATAATAACACGCAACTTTAAGTCCATTTAATTTTCTTTTTACAAGTGCTGGTATTTTATCTTTAAAATCGTTGTATATAACTTCCAGGACATGCCTTATTTTTAACCTGCCTGTGAATTTCAAATCTTCTTCTTTTAATAAAGAATTTACTTTTTGCATTAGTTCGCTATCATTTAAAAGGTAATCCTTTGCTTTTTTAAGGGTGAGAAAACAAGCGCTGCATGCATTCAAAATATCATAATTATCTTTCTCAGCAATAGCCATATTTCTTGTAGACATATAAACTGCATTAATTTCATCCATACCCATGTATAAAGTTGCTCCACAGCAATTCCAATCAGGAAGTTCTTTTAATTGTGCACCAAGAGCATTGAATATTTCATTTACAGAAAGTAAATATGGTCTATTGGATACTTCCAACGAACAGCCAGGGTAAAAAGTATATATTTTCATTAAATCCTCCTATTTTATTTTTTCAAGGGATTTTCTTATATTTTTAATACCTTTGACTTTGGGCGGAAAAACAGGCATACGTTTTGTCAGAAACAATTTCAAACCAAGCGGTATGATTTTAAAAAAATTAAAAATATTTGTTCTCAAATTATACCTTATCAAAAGTTCTGGTTCAAAATCCCTGCCATATTTACGGACAGTGTCACAAAAACACTGAGCAAGTTTTAATCCATTTTTATTTTTCGGTCTTATACGATATTTGACACCTATTCTTTTCAGCTGATACATGAAATCCGTAAATTTAATTCCAGCGGGACAGCGCACTGTGCATGAATAACAGGAAGCGCAAAACCATACGGTATTACTCTGTAAAACCTCATCTATTCTATCAGCACGAAGCATTGCGATTATTTTTCTCGGTGTGTTTTCCATAGCTGTAGCCACAGGACATGATGCAGAACAAGTTCCACATTGTATACATTCATTTATTTTTTCTCCGGCAGGTATTTTCTTAGATTCCTCAAGAATTTTTCTAGAAAGTTCAAGATTCATAAATTAACTCCTTTCCGACGTGAAAAGAAAAATTACGCCAGAATATTAGGACTTATTTTCCAACTGATAAATCAGGTCTTTTATATTATGAAATTTATTAAGGTGCCATTAATAAAACCTATGGCAGCCAATTTTTGTGAATTTTTTCACGTTTTATGTTTTTAATAATATAACCATATATTATTTTTGTCAATAATTTTTTATAAAATAAAAAACTCTTTATAGAATATAAAAAGATTTATTTTGATTATAATATAGTATGAAACAATCTATGCAACTCTAAAAATCAATTTATTTTGCTTTTTATTTTTATATAATTTTATTGATTTTTACTTAATGGAATTTTCTATAAAATTTTTAATGATTTTTAGTTAGATTTTATTAAACATTTTTGTATAAAAAATATTGACAAATATTATATATATAAATATAATTACTTTAATAGTATGACTAAACTTGAAACATATATTTTTAGGAGGAATGATTAAACATGAAGAAAAATAAATTATTTTTTTTATTCTTATTATCTCTATTTTTCTTTTATTTTATTTTTTCCTGTTCCAAAGAATCTTCATCAAATCCTTCTCCTATTAATACAATTAACAATGCAACTTTTTCACCCACAATAACTTATACATATACACAAACACAAACAATTACTATCACTCCCACATTCACGGAAACTCCAACTATTACTGATACTTTCACAATAACAGATACTTTTACTCAAACAATAACTTCAACGCCAACACCATACTGGAACGCAGTTGGTGCTGAGGGCTTTACATCTACCGGTGCTGGACAACTTTCTTTATTTGTAGAAAATGGAATCCCATATATTGCTTACACTGAAAATCAATCTCCCAATAGTACAAAAGCTTTAAAATATGATGGTTTTAATTGGGTAAATATTGGGGCAACAGATGTATCTACTTCCTATTCCGAACGCCCAACTATATTTGTATACAATGGTACTGTATATGTTTCTTATATAGATTATCAAAAATATGGACATATAAAAATAAATTCTGGTGGTGGAGAATGGACAGAGCTTGGTGGCTCTGCGTTGCCCGATCCAAATATAAATATATTATGTCTTTATATTTTTTATGATATACCATATATTGTCACCGATCCTAGTAGTTATTCATATAAATTAGTTGCTAGATTGTATAATGTTCAAAATAATAGTTGGTATATTATAAACAATGGTCCATTGTCTTCTAGTCAAGCTTTTTATACAGAATTATATGTATGGAGTGGTGGACAAGTTTTTGTCGCCTATGACGATAGGAATTCAAATTCCAAACCCATTGTCAAAGCATATAGAGGAACTGGGTCTTGGGAGACAGTTGGTAATGATTATGTATCTAATGATTCGGCATGCAATATATCATTAGCTGTTGATAATGGAACTGTGTATATATCTTATATAAGCATATCAGATAATAAAATTCACGTCAAAAAATGCAATATTATAAATGGCTCTTGGCAGGATGTGGGAACTAATAGCATATCTGATTATAGTGTATACATTTCATCTATGTTCGTTCATAAAGGTGTAATCTACGTGGCTTACGCTGATGGTAATAATAATGGGAAAGCTGTTGTAAAAAGTTCTATAGGTTTAAACTGGAATCTAGTAGGTAATCCTGGATTTTCAGCAGGTTTCGCTTCTCAAATAAAAATATTTGTTGACTCAAGTACTGAAATACCTTATGTATCTTATATTGACACTGCAAATTCAAATAAAATAACAGTAATGAAATTAAAGTAGCATTATCACTTAATTTTTTTAATTAATTAAAAAAATTAAGTATAAATTTAATTGCTATTGTCAATTAATAATTAATTTTATAAATTCTTTTATTTTACTTTTTATATCATCCCTTACTTTTCTTACTTGTTGTAAAATTTCTTCCTTTGTTCCTTTGAATTTAGAAGGGTCAGGAAAACTCCAGTGTAGTTGCCTTGTAATACCTGGAAACACAGGGCATCTTTCCGCTGCTTCCATGTCGCATACAGTTATTACATAAGAATATAATTTTCCCTGTTTGTAAAAATCAAATACGCTTTTTGTTGAATTTTTAGATATATCAATTCCGTCTTCTTTCATCACTTCTACAACATAAGGATTTAAAACACCCGGTTCTAATCCAGCACTTTCTGCAATAAATCTATCTCCTGCCAGATGATTCAGGTATGCCTCTGCCATCTGTGAACGTGCACTGTTATGCACACATACAAAA
>JAOAIN010000062.1 GCA_026414685.1 Candidatus Goldiibacteriota bacterium | reverse complement strand
CTGCTCCTATTTTCCCCCATTTTAATATAAAATTTCCTTCTTTATCAAATTTCTGTATCCTTTCGTTCTTTTTATCCACTACATATATATTATCCTCATCATCTATTGCTATCCCTGTTGGCTCACTGAATTGTCCATCTTCATTTCCCATTTCTCCCCATTCTTTTATATATTCTCCTTCGGACGTGAATTTTTGAATCCTGTTATTATTCTTATCCACCACATATATATATCCACTACTATCTATCGCTATTCCATACGGCTCATAAAACTCTCCTTTGCCACTTCCTCCTTTCCCAAATTCCATTATAAATGTTCCATCTTTCTTGAATTTCTGAATTCTGTCATTATTTTTATCTACTATATAAATATTATCTTCTTTATCCACTGCTATTGCTACCGGTTCATAAAATTCTCCTTTACCATTTCCACTCCTACCAAATTCCGCTAAATATTTTCCTTCCCCTGCCATTATCTGCACTCTATCATTATTTTTATCTACTATATATAAATGATCTCTCTTATCTATTGCTATACCACATGGCTCATTAAATTGCACTTTCTTTTCCCCGTATTCCCCCCATTCTTTCTTAAATTCATATTCCTGTATTTCTGGTAGTTCTGGTTCTTTTTCTTCCTCTTTTACCTTTTCTTCTATACCCACTTTTATCTCTGTTGTATTTGCTACTGTTTCAATTATTGTCGGTGTTTCTTTTTTTACCACTATCTCTTCGGTATATGTTTCAACTGGCATTGTTTTCATTTGTTCTGTTATATTTGTCCCTTTCTTTGCTTTCAAAAGTAAATATAAAAAAAACAATAATAATATAACCAATATAATTATTCCTATTATGACTTTTTCTCTATTTTTACCCCTATTGCTTCCCTTTTTACCCATTATTTTTTTCTTAGAAATTCACACCAAATGATACTTTATATGCCTGCCCTAATTCTCCATACGGCTCAAATGCAAAATCTAATAAAAATTTCTCATATCTTATTCCCATTCCAAGCCGCAGTCCTTTCAATCCTGCTACTCCTGTATAATCATTTTCATATCCCGCCCGTATTGCTATTATTTTATTATATATATATTCTATTCCTAAACCCACTCCAAATCTCTCAAATGTGAATGCTCGCAAATCTACCTCTGCATTTATCTCACCAAATTTTACAAGATTTAATTTGTATCCTATAGCAAGTATGGCATCTGTAAATATACCATGGCCATCTATTGTCCTCCCAAAATTCCTTCTCACTAATGCTAAATTAATATCTTTTATCCCTGTGTATGTAAATCCTACATCCACCAATCCTTTTTGTATCACATATCCATCTATATCTTCTCTCATATATCCAAGATTTACTCCGAAAAATAAACTCTTTATCATCTGTGCTGCCCAATTTAATTTTATCACCATTGCATATGGCGTTATATCTCCTATATATACTCCATTTCCACTCCCATCCATCTCATATTTCTTTATTGTCCCCTCATTTAAATATGATATCCCTATCCCAAATATCCCCCATTCACTATTTGTATCTTTCACAAATGATACTGTTTCCTGAAACATCCCCTGTATCCAACTATTATGCGATATTAAAAATGAATTATAATAATATCTCGTTTTACCGTTTGCTGGATTTAAAAAGACCGCTTCTGCTCCCTCTGCTAGCGCTACTCTCGCATTCCCCATTCCTGCTGCTCTCGCTCCTATTTCTATCCCAAGAAACTGTGCTATTCTATCATAATTTGTTTCATATCTTATCTCTGCGCTAAATATTAATTGTGCAACCATTATAACTGCTGTTATTAATAAAATTATCTTCCTCATCTTATCCCTCTTATTTTATTATTGCCAATCTATCATAATCATATCTTATTTCTGTCCTATCTGCATATTCTACTATGACTCTATATAAATATATACCTGTCGGGAATTTTTCTATGCTGAATGTAACCACCCCATTTAAAATACTTGACTCAGTTACCTCTGCTACTTTTGAACCTAATATACTATGCAATAACACTCTTACCTTTGTCACTACTTTACCTGATAATATTGGATATGCAATGTTCACCACACCTTTTGCTGGGTTTGGATATGCAAATACTTTATCATATGCATACATTGGTATGGATGTGGGGGTAACTGTTGGTGTGAAAATTATTGTCGGTGTTTGTGTCACTGTCATTGTGTATGTATAAGTGGGAACTAATGTATTTGTGCTTGTTGCTGTCTGTGTGGGTGTCGCTGTGTATGTATTTGATGGTATAGATGTAGGTGTAGTAGTAGGTATTGGCGTTTGCGTAGCAAACACGTTTAAACTAATAAACAAAAATATAAAATTAAATAAAAATATTTTTTTCATTTTTGTTATTCACACCGCCATTTTTTAATCGTTATGATATTAACAAAATGTTATAACATTGTCAAGTATTTTTTATTAAATTTTTGGGAACAATGAAAGAGATGGTATACACTTGAAGAGATTAAAAATAGAGTAATTGTTTTTAAAATATTATTAATGCATTAAATCTACCATATTTAATCTTACATATTTGCTAAATTTTTCATATTTACCAGATTTAATTTTATAAAATTTTCATTGCAGATGTTTGCTAAATATATTCATAATTGCTGTTTGCTAATGAGAAAAAAACTTTAACCTTTACTTTCTATTTAATTACATTCTTCCACATACTCTCTTTCTCTTATTCTCTCTGTTAATTTATAAATTCGTGCTTCGTCATTTACAAATACAAGTTCATAAGTAAAATCAGCAAGAATTTTTGCAATACATAATTCCTGGTTTTGCATTGCTTCCCTATCAATTACTAAAAATTTATTTATTTTTTCCCCTTTTGTCTTCATCTCATCACTGTTAAAAAAATCCTTAAAAACTTTTTTTGATGCAAAAGAAATATTAGGCGCCTGCCACCATCTAAAACCAAAAAATTCAGAGTCAGTCGGAAAGGTCTGCATATACCTGCCTACTTGCATTATCTGACTTTTCGCCGCTGTCCATTTAAAACTTATTTTTGTATTTTCATGAAAGTTTAAAATATAAAAAGCACCAATAATAGAAATCAGCAAGATAAATAATGTAAAAATATTAAATACCTTTTTCTTTTTTTTAAGATAATCTGATAAAATCATCCATATAAAATATAAAAAAATCACAAAGCAAATTTCATATAAAATAATCCCTGGAATTATGCGCCTGTGCCATGCTCTGTCTGTGGGAGTTATGAATATCCACCAGATAAAATAAGAAAGCATAACTATTATAAGAAATAATACACTGCTATTTAAAATAGATTTAAAATTTTTATATGGTTTTATCTTTTTATTCAAATATTTGAGTGTAAAATAAATAAAAAGATAAAAAAGAAGCAACCCAAAAATCAAAAGAAAAATAACAATTATTTTATGTATTCCAGTATATCCTACCAGGAAATTAATATGGGTATTTATTTTTGTAAAAAAATCGGGTGAGTCCTTTATCCTGCCGCCAGCGTATTTCAAAGCACCACTTTGTTCTCCAGCACCTAGTAAAAGCCAGTACCACATTATAAAAAAATCTTTTATACCTACACTTATGAGTTTATACAACTCAAATAAAAAATTTGGCAATAAAAAACCAAAAAACAAAATCAGATGATGTAAGATGAATTTTTTTATATTTACTTTTTTTATTAAAATCAAACGCCAAAAAATAACAAAAAACAATCCAGGTATAACTATCAAAAAAACAAATTTTGTCATAAACCCAAGTCCTAAAACAATTCCAAACCAGAAAATGGTATTTTTATCATTTTTTATTTCATACTTATGAAGCAAAATAAGAGAGAAAATAAAATAAAAAACCATTGGTATCTCACCATAAAGGCCAAATCCATAGTTAAAAATCTCTCTAGTGCTATAAAAAACAATAATAAATATAAAAATAAAAAAATTATCTAATTTAAGACAATATTTAAGATAATAAATTACAAAAAAGAAAAGCAATGTCATATAAATAGCATTTATAAAAAGCCCCGATGAAAATGTCTGACCAAATAATTTAAAAAATAAAGCAACTGGAAAAATAACTGTAAAACCTATTACAGGATTATAAAATTTATCATCAAAATAATTTCTTTTAAATTGCAATTTTTCTGCCATATTCTGTGCAACTTGTGCAATAATTGCACCATCAAAGGAAAAAGGTTGTGTAATAGCAACAGAGACACATTTAATACAAAAATGTATGGATAAAAAGAGTATTATAAACAATAAAATTCTATCATTAAAATATTTTATCTTTTTAATATGCATATATGATCTTCCATATTTGCTTAATCTACCATATTCTTAATCTTCCAAATTTGCTATATCTACCATATTTTCCATATTAAAATTTGTAAAATTTGGTAGATTTGCAAATCCTGCAAATTTATAAATCTTACATCTTTTTATACACTTTCCACAGTTTTGTTTCTTTTATTAATTTAAAATTAGGATATGTTCCACTACTTTCTTTTCTATCTATAACTACATCAGCCCAGTCATAATTTTTTATGTGATATATATATCTTCTACCAGATACATGTGGTGCTATGAAAGGGTCTGCTGCAACTTTTAATGATGGTGGTATGGTTTTTATATATTCTTTAATTTCAGGGTCTTTCTCTCCCCTTAAATTTTTATAATATCCAATCCAGTTTTTATAAATAAAATCTGGCTTTGTAATTGCAAGTTCGGGATTTACATTTACAAGCTGTATGGATTTTGAAGAAATATTTCCATAAAAATAATTAACAAAAAACATAAGAACCGAAATTAAAACTATTATTTTATCTTTATTCCAATTAGTTTCATTTAAAAAATATATAATACCAGTAAAAATTGCACAAATAAAAATGACACTATAATGATATCCAACTAAAAAATGTGGAACATGTTTTGAAAAAATGGTAAATAAAAAACCAGGTAAAATCAATACCCACCCGGGTCTATGTAGAAAAAATAAAAATAAAAGTGAAACACCTGTTAAAAGCAAAAAATCCAACCTCTCTGCAGTAAAAATCTGTCTAAAAATAAAAAGCGGATTTACAAAAACAACTGAAACAACACCCCAAAATTTATTAGTCAAAAAATAAAATCTGTTATAATCTGAAATAACTTTTCCTGAAAAATTCATAATAACTAAAGCTATGACTGCCATTGCGTATGATATGACAATAATGTATAAAAAATTTCCAAAGTTTATCTTTCTTGTCAATAAAAGATATAAACCAACAAAAAAAGAAAAGAAAACAAACTCCTCTCTTACAGCGCTTAATAAAAAAATACATGTTATCAAACCTATAAAATTTTTCTTTTCAGCAAATAAAATTAAAAGAAAAAACAAAGGAAGCGCAAGTGTGGTTGGATGAAAATCTTCAAGCAAAAATCCCTGAACAGATGGATGGAGTAAAAAAGCCAAACTTATCACAGCGGCATAAAATTTATTTTTTAAAACAATATCAGCAAGTAAAAAAATTAAAAAAGATGCGAGTATAACAGCCAGTATCTGAAATATTAACATAAATTCAACACTTGGAAATAATTTATAAAAAGGAACAAGTAAATAATAAATAAATGAAGTATGGTCTGCCCAGTTTATTATGCCATCCTTTGACTCCACAGTGGAATAAGGTGCCCCTGTTGTGGAAAGATTATATAGCACCTGATGTTCCCAGCCCATGTCATATAACTGAGAATAAAATCTATTATGCCTTTCTGTTGCAAGATTTGAAAAATAAACAAAATAAAAAATACAAAAAATAATAAAGATTAAAATTGAATATTTCTGAAATAAAATATTTATTTTTTTTATAATTACTTTACCCAAAAGCCAGGCACAATATGCTGAAAGTAAAAAAATACCTGATACTGTATATAGAGTGTTTTCATATTCTACCCAACCATTACTATTTGATATAATAAAAAGAAAAATAAAAGTAAGTGCTGAAAAAAAATGTAGTATCAGTATGGTTATTCTACTACTATCAAAAAAAAGAAAGACACACAGCCCCACAAAAATAAAAACAAAGAGTAAAACAAACAAAAGTGGATGCTGAAGTGGTGCATTTTCTGTTATAAAATCAAAAACACGAAACTGATATGAAATGAATCCATAAATGAAATAAGTAAAAATAAGAGATGATAAATATATAATAAATAAAGAAGATGATAAAGAATATAAATTTGCTGTCTTGCCTTTTATGATTTTATCCTTTGCCAT
>JAOAIN010000248.1 GCA_026414685.1 Candidatus Goldiibacteriota bacterium | reverse complement strand
TATTCCATAAGGATAAGTTACCTGCTGCGGAAAAGGAAAATTACAGACATCTGAAAATATGCTGAACGGGTATATTATAAGGAAAATAAAAAGTAGTTTAAAAAATGAACCAAATTTACTTTTCATTTAAACTCCTGCTTCATTTTAAGCGATTAAATCAAGGTAATTATAGCATATTTAAATAGATTTGGCAAGTTTATTTAAACGAAAAAATGCTTCAACCACTTTTTAATTCCCCCGCATCCTTTCCTTCTCCCCAAGGGGAGAAGGAATTACTTTGAAAATCAAAATTAGAAATTAGAGTAAGTTATATACTATTTTAGAACATCTTTCTTCCGACATTTAGTAATGTTTTACTTCACCACATTTCAATTTTCCAAGACGAATTCATCTTATCTTTATAAAATAATTTTCCATAACCATTATATCTTCCTGCCCCCATATATTCCAATGTTTCATAACCTACATATTCTTTATTTTTTGAATAATAAGAAGAGAAAATAATATTACCTGCAATAAAAAATCTGCCTGTGAATTTACCTATTATTTTATTTTCAGATGTCCATGTTGTTTCAACATCTCCCTTTTTCATTGGTTTTACTTTATAAACATTTCTTAAATCAAGTGTTTTATTGCCTTTTAAAGGCACAAATAATTCTGCTTCTATCACCCAATTAAAAAAATTATGTTTTATAATTGTCGCACCTGTTACTTTTGTCTTTTTACCATTTTCATCTGTATATGTCCCTTTTACCTTCCATTTTTTTTCTTCAAATAGAAAACCATGTTTCATTCTTCACCTCGGCATTTTTTGTTTTTGTTATTTACAATCCACAATCGGCAAATAGCAATCGGCAATGTTTCTACGCCGATTCTCTTTTTATAAGTTCAGATTGAAAAATTATTTTTTTTGCATATTTTTTTCCTTTGTTTTCAAGACCATTTATAATCATATCAACAGCTGCCTCTCCCATTTTTCTTGCTGGTTGTCTTACTGTTGTAAGTGCAGGTGTCACAAATCGCGCAAGTTCTAAATCATCATATCCTATTATAGATAAATCTTTGGGGATATTAATACCCATTTTTTTTGCAGCATACATTATACCTGTTGCCACTACATCTCCTGCCATACAAAATATTGCATCTATATTATTTCTTTTACTTATTGTTGTCTCAAAAATTTCAATACCTGATGCATAATCATGAATGGGGACTACAAAAATATTATCTTCGTTGAATTCGACTTTATTAGCATCAAGAGCAAGCATGTATCCTTTTATTCTATCGTTTTGAATATCTGGTAAATATCTTTTGCCTATGACTATGGCTATATTTTTTCTACCACTACGTATTAAATATTCTGTTGCCTCATATGATGCTTTTAAATTATCTGTTGCTATGTAACCAAGCCCTGGTAAATATCTTTCCATTGAAACAACAGGTATATTTGATGAACGCAATGATTCCTGAATATCCTTATCAACCGGTATATTAAAAAGTATGAAAGCATCAGCAAGTCCTGTCCCAATAACACGCCTAAATATCATTCTTTCGTTTTCTAATACACCTTTTGTGGAGTATTGACTCAAATTATAATTTGTTCCAACAATTCTATGCTCTATGCCATCCACTATTTCGCTTACAAATGGCGCATAGAAAAAAGGAGCCATTAAAGCAATTGTGTATGTCCCTCTGCTTATCACTCTTGTACTTGCTTTGTAATGTGCTTTGTTTATAAACTTTAAAACTTTTATTTTAATATCATCCGGTATACCAGGTTCTCCTCTTATTATCTTTGAAACAATTGATGTTGAAACCTGTGTTTTTTTTGCAATATCTTTTATACTTAATTTGTCTGATTCTTTTTTTGTCTTTTTCATATTTTACCCTCCAATTACAATTCAATCTTTATAAAAAAATATTTATCTTATATTCTATCTGTTTTTAAATTTATCGCCATTATTTCTTTATTTATTGACGATGAAAGTAATTCTTCAAGAGATAAAGGCAAAACAGCAGTCCAATTTTTCTTTGAAACTGTGCCAGGAACATTTATACGTATGTTTTCATCTTTATTAATATTATAATAACCGCCAAGAGATAACAAGTCCTGAATCAAATGAACACAGAAAATTGATCTT
>JAOAIN010000085.1 GCA_026414685.1 Candidatus Goldiibacteriota bacterium | reverse complement strand
TTTCAGGATGAATTAATGACTAACCATCAGATAATTTCAGTTTTAAATGAAATAGCAGAGTTATTAACTGTAAAAGGGGAGAACAAATTCAAGATTCGCGCTTATGAGAAACTTGCAAGGTTTTTATCATCATATCCACATGAGTTAAAAGATATTTATAAAGAAAAAGGTATAAAAGGCTTAACAGATATTCCAAATATAGGAGAAGGCATAGCCAAAAAAATAGCTGAATTAATAGATACTGGAAAACTCAGCTATCTTGAAGAATTGAAAAAATCATTACCTGAAAATATAGATATGCTTTTGAAAATTCCTGGTATGGGACCTAAAACTGCATTTTTACTCGGCGATAAATTCAAAATAAAAACAATTTCACAACTTGAAAAATTTTTAATAAGTGGGAAATTAAGAGAAATTAAAGGTTATGGTGAAAAAATTGAACAAAAATTATTAAAAGGGATTGAGTTATATAAAAAGGGAGAAAAAAGAAAACTTTTGGGTGAAGCATATCCACTTGCAATGAAAATAATAAATAGGTTAAAAGAAAAAGTAAAAATAGATTTTATAACTCCTGCTGGCAGTTTGCGTCGTATGGAAGATACAATTGGAGATATTGATATTTTAGCTGTATGCAAAGATAGAAAAAAATTAATGGATGAATTTACTTCTCTTGATTTTGTTGATAGAGTTCTTGCAAAAGGCGATAAAAAATCAAGCGTTTATTTATTAGATGGTATTCAGGCAGATATAAGGGTTTTTGATAAAGATGAAATAGGTGCTGCTTTACAATATTTTACAGGTAATAAAGAGCATAACGTTTTAATAAGGGAAATTGCAGTAAAAAAAGGATTTACTTTAAATGAATATGGGCTTTTTAAAGGAGATAAAAAAATTGCTGGTGAAAAAGAAGAAGATATTTATGAAAAGCTAGGCTTATCATATATACCACCTGAATTGCGCTTAGGTGGAGAAGAAATAAAGATGGCATCAGATAAAAAAATTCCAAAACTTGTTGAATTAAAAGAGATAAAAGGAGATTTTCATATCCATTCAAATTATTCAGATGGCAGGAATGATATAGAGACGCTTGCAAAAGAAGCAATAAAAAGGGGTTATTTATTTATTGCAATAACAGATCATTCAAGCAGTTTAAAAGTGGCAAGGGGGTTATCTGTTGAAAATTTAGAAAAACAATGGAATGAAATAGAAAGAATAAATAAAAAATACAAAGACAAAATTTTGATTTTAAAAGGAATAGAATCGGATATATTGCCAGATGGCAATCTGGATTATCCTGATGAAATTTTAAGACAATTTGATTTTGTAATCGGATCAGTTCATACTCAATTTAAAATGAATAAAAAAGAAATGACAGAAAGAATTTTAAAAGCAATGGATAATAAATATTTGCATTGTATAGGACATATAAGTGGACGGATGATAAACATAAGAGAACCATATGAAATTGATTATATAGAAATTTTTAAAAAAGCAGCAAAGAAAAAAATCGCGCTGGAGATTAATGCTCAACCCGAGCGACTGGATATAACTGATATTTATATAAAAGAAGCACTTAAATATGGAGTAAAATTTATAATAGGCACTGACTCGCATGTTGCAGAAAGTTTTGATTACATTATTTATGGGGTTGGTAAGGCGCGGCGTGGCTGGTTAGAAAAAGAAGATGTTATAAATACATATACATCGGAGAAGTTAGTTAAGTGGCTTAAGAAAAAATAGTGCCAGACGATTGATTAAAACGTTCGTAAATAGTTCAAAAATAGTTCGGACATAGGAAAGTAGTAAGAACTATTTTAATAACATTAAAAATTGATAATTAAAAATTAAAAAATAACTGTAAGGGAACATATAATGTAATTTAAACGTCTAATTCTATTGAATTGAAAGACAATAAGAAAAACAAAACAGACAAGGAGAGAATGTGAAAAATTTTTTATTTTTTTTATTCATATTGCAAATTATTTTTTTATCAAATATACATTCAGAAGAAGGTGTAAAAGATTATTTATATTATATAAATCTTTTTGTTGAAAAAAATTATTCTATTCAGGCACAGCAGGAAAAATTAAATAATGCAAGGTGGAACAAGATAAGTTATCTTGGCAATTTGCTGCCACAAGTATCAATAAATCATATAAGAACATACAATACAGAAGACGGATTAAATGAGACAGGATGGAATTCAACACTTTCTGCAAGTCAGATTTTATTTGCTGGATTTTCTGCTATTAACACACTTTTTATGGCAGGTCATTTAGAAGGGGTGGAAGAATTTACTCTTGCATATAAAAAATTACAAGTATCTGAGCAGGCAGCATCACTTTATTTTAAATGTGCTTCTTTATATTCTCAGTTAGAATCGCTGAATGCTGCTGTTTCACTTATGCAGCAAAGAGTGAATGAATTAAAACGTAGGGAAAATCTGGGTAAATCGCGTATCAGTGAAGTTTATTCTGCACAGGCAAAACTCGCACAGTTAAAATCGCAATTGCTTCAGACACAGCTTGATTTTGAAAATTCTTTACTTGAATTTGAAAATCAGTGTGGTGAAAAACCTTCTTCTTTTATTTATCCTGACGAGCCAATGTTTTCTATATCTGACAAGCAGAATATTGATGATTATATCAGTAAATACCCATATATTAAGGTTATGGAACAGCAATTGCATTATTATGAATCTTTATCTACAATCAAAAAAGGTTCATTTTTGCCGACTGTAAGTTTACTTGCGAATTATAATCTTGTTTCAAGTAATTATGTTTCTTCTGGACCAACAATAAAACTAATGGCGAATTGGGAGATATTCAGTGGTGGCTCTAGATTGGCTGAAATGATTGCGTATGAATCGCTAGTAACTAAAGCAAAGTATGAATTGGAAGATGTAAAAAAGACAATTAAAATACAATTCAATAAAGTTATAAATAATTATAGATTTTCAGTATTAAAATTAAAGGAGTTAAAATCATATTATGATTTTAACCAGAAAAATTTAAAAGAACAGCAACGGGATTATTTGCTTGGTAATGTAACAAATCTTGAAGTGCTGCAAGCAATGATGGATTTGAAAGATGCAAAGATTGCTTATGATAATGGAAGAGTTTTAGCTATACAAAACGAATACATTTTAAAACTCTGGACAGGAGAAATTAAATGACTCTTTCTGATTTATCTATAAGAAATCCAGTTTTTGCATGGATGGTGATGCTAGGTGTTTTTATTTTTGGATTGCTATCATATAAAAATTTAGGTGTAAGTTTAATGCCAGATGTTGATTCCCCTGTTTTAACTATTTCTACATCATGGTCCGGTGCATCACCGGAAGTAATGGAGAAAGAAGTAACAGATGTCCTGGAAGAAGCTATAATGGGTATAGAGGGTATAAAGGAAGTAACATCGTCTTCATCACGTGGTAATTCAAGAATAAGTGTTGAATTTGTTCTTGAAAAAAATATAGATATTGCGCTTCAGGATTTGCAGGCAAGGGTTTTACGCGCCCAGAGAAATTTACCGCGAGATGTTGATACTCCTATTATCACGAAAAGTAATCCAGAAGATATGCCTATAATATGGCTTTCTGTGACAGGTAATAAACCGCAGAAATTTTTAATGGAATATACAAAAGATTATCTTCAAAATGAATTTGCATCAGTTAAAGGTGTTGCAGAAATAAATGTTGGTGGATATGTGGCGCCTGCTTTACGTGTATGGGTAGACCCTAAAAAACTTGATGAAAAAGAGATAACAGCAGATGATATTGTTTCTGCAATTGCAACACAACATAAAGAACAGCCCGCTGGTTATCTTGATACAGGTAGAGAAGAGATAAATTTACGTATTCTTGGAGAAGCAGGAAGTGTGGAAGAAATACAGAAGATAATAATACCTTCAAGGCAGGGGGCAAAAATCTGGAAACCAATAAAAATAGGAGATGTAGCAGATGTAGAAGATGGTTTGCAGGATATAAGAAATATTTCAAGGACTGATGGCACCTTTGGTGTTGGGCTTGGTATTATGAAACAGCGTGGAGAAAACTCTGTGGAAGTTGCAAAACGGGTAAAACAAAAAGTTAATGAAGTAAAAAAACGCCTTCCAGAAGGAGTGGAACTCAAAGTCAGGTTTGATACAACCAAATTCATAGAAGAGACCATAGCAGATATGGTTTTTATAATAATTTTATCTGTAATACTTACTTCTCTTGTTTGCTATTTTTTTCTTGGTTCAATCAGGGCAGCAATAAGTGTTTTCCTTACAATACCTATGTCAATTATCGGCACATTTTTCTTTATGAAATTATTTGGGTTTACTATGAATACATTTACCCTTCTTGCAATCTCTCTTGTTATAGGCATTGTTGTTGATGATGCAATAATGGTTACAGAGAATATTTCAAGACACCATGAAAAGGGTGAGCCCAGGATAAAAGCAGCAATAAAAGGTTCCCGTGAAATAACATTTGCCGCACTTGCTGCCACAATTGCAATTATAGCTATATTTATCCCTGTTGTTTTTATGGAAGGTGTGATAGGCAGGTATTTTTTCCAGTTTGGTATAACCCTATCTGTTGCTGTAGCGCTTTCACTACTTGGTGCACTAACTGTGACACCAATGCTTCTTTCTCAATTTATGAAAAAAACAACTGAAAAAGATTTTTCCATGAAAATGTATAATTATCTTATCTCAATTTATAAAAAAATCCTTACATTCTGCCTTAATCACAGGTGGTTAATTATTATTTTATCAACTGCTATTTTTCTATTGTCCTTAACAATTGGTAGATTTTTAAAGAAAGAATTTGTTCCTGCACAGGACCAAGGACGACTTATGATAAATATACAAATGCCACCCGGAACTTCAATTGCAGTTACTGATGACGTTTTTAAACAAGCAGAAGATATTATTAAATCACGACCAGAAGTTGATAATTACTTTGTTAATTTTAGTAGTTCATCTGGTATGATATTTGTTACATTGCAAGATAAAAATCATAGAAAAAAAGATCCAAAGACAGGCAAAAAACTAACTCAACAGCAAATTGGAGATTTGTTAAGACAAGAAATTAGAAAAATAAAGAGTATAAGAAATGTTGCTATAAGAGACCCTTCTTTATCCATGATGGGTGGTGGTAGACGGGGTTATCCAGTTGAATTTATTTTAGTAGGACCAGACTGGGACAAGCTTGCACAGATAGGACAGAATTTAGCAAAAGAAATGCAATCTTCTGGCAAAATGGTTGATGCAGACACTGATTACAGAACAGGAATTAAAGAATTATATGTAATCCCTGACAGGCAAAAGGCTTTTGAGTATGGAGTAAATATTTCAACAATAGCATCTACTCTTAGTACTTTATTTGGTGGAAATATTGCAGGTAAATATACAAAAGGTGGTAAACGATATGATATCATAGTGCAATTTAAACCAGAAAATAGAAGAGAAAAAGAATTTATAAAAAATATAAAATTAAGAAATAATCGGGGAGAGCTTGTCAAACTTTCTTCTGTTGCAAATTTTGTAGAAGAGCCAGCTCTCGTGTCAATAACAAGGCAGGATAGGCAACGCGCTGTTAGGGTTTATGCAAATGTTGCATCTAATAGTTCGCAGGGAGAAGCAATAGAAGAAGTACAAAAAATAGCAAAGAAACTATTACCAGAAGGTTATTTTCTGCTTGCCTCAGGTGGCACAAAAGGATTTTCTGAAGCATTTGGCAATCTTATGCTGGCGCTTGTCCTTGGAATTGTTTTTGCCTATATGGTTTTAGGTGTGCAGTTTAATAGTTTTGTCCATCCTTTTACAGTTTTACTTGCTTTACCTTTTAGTGTAACAGGTGCTTTCATTGCACTTATTTTAACTGGCAACTCACTTAATATTTATAGTATGATTGGTCTCATACTTTTAATGGGTATTGTTAAGAAAAATTCAATACTTCTTGTTGATTTTACTGTGCGGGCAAGAGAGCGCGGGATGGATACAAGAAAAGCACTTGAATATGCCTGCCCCATAAGATTACGACCTATTATAATGACTTCTGTTTCAACAATTGCAGCTGCAATACCACCTGCACTTGCTTTAGGACCTGGAGCTGAAAGCAGGATTCCAATGGCTGTAGTTGTTATTGGCGGGGTTATTTTTTCCACACTTCTTACTTTATTTATTGTTCCTGTTGCATTTAGTTTATTGTCAAGATTTGAGAGTAAAAAGCACATGGATGATGTTAGGGAAGCGATGAAGGAACTGGAAAAAGAAAAATAATGGAACCTTTTTAAAGATGTGGTGTCATAATATATAAATTAAAAAGCATTTTATAATTTTGGTGAAACACTATGAAAAAATTCGTATTAATAATAATCTTATTTACTGCTATCAATTTTTTATTTGCGGATTTTTATTTTGAAATAGCAGATTATTTTAATCCTGTTACTAATGTATCATTTAATAATCATAGTGATAATAAGCAAAATAAAGAAAGAATAACACATGAAAAAAAGCATAAAAATAGCAAAAAAAGCTCAGATAATTTTATAATAAAAATTTTTTTACAAAATGATGATAATGACAATAAAAATAAGGGCGGTTCTTATAAAATTGCATTAAATCATTTTGAAATTAAAGAACATGAAAAAATTCAACCGATATATTATTTTTTACAATCATATAATGATTCTAATAACCCCTTTATTTTATTAACCAACAGACAATTAAAATAATTCAGAAGCAAACAGCGTAATTTTATCTATATTAATTTAAAAATGAGGTGAATAATATGAAAAAAATAATTACGATAATTATGATTATGGTTTTTGCAGTATCATTTGCGTTTGCGGCTGAAAAATCAGTTGTAAAAAAAGTGGTAACATCGTCTGAATCATCATCTGCAGTTACGAGCCAGGAAGTAACGCCAACTGCAAAGGTGTTAACTAAAAAAGTAAAAAGGACAAAAAAGGTAAAAAAAGTAAAACCAGCAGCAACGCCAATTGAAACAGCGCCGCCAGCAACTACAGGAACGAAATAACTTTTTTCAAATCCTGCAGGAATAAGAAATTATTCCTGCAGGATTATTAGAAAAATTTTTTTATTGACATTACTAAAAAAAGTTATAATATTTATTATAATGTTTTTTCAGGAGAATTAATAATGAAAAGATTTATTTTGAGTTTTATTATAGTATTAATAATATCTAATTTTATAGTTGCTGATTTTTATTTTGAAATTACAGAACCACTTGATGCTAGTGGTGTAAAAAGTATTAATGATTTCAAAAATATCAAAGTAAAAAATAATAATAAATTTAGTAGTCATAAAAAACACAAAAAAAATAAAAATTTTAATAATTTTCAACTGGATAAATGCTTTTTCAGTGAACGATATGAAAATAAAATAAAGATTGTGTCAAATAAAAATAAACTATCTTGTTTAAAAAACGAAAAATATTTTTTATTAAAAAAATATTTTAAAGACATTGAAAACACTTCTCAAATTCCATTTATTTTATCAACGAATAGACAATTGAAATAATCTCTTTTTAACCATTCTTTAATTTTTTTCTAAATTTATATTTTTTAAATTTAATCAAATTTTTATATTTACATTATTTAATTTTTTATTTGTTAAATTTTGCAAAGAAAGGAGGTGGAAAAAATGAAAAAATTACTAACAATAATCATGGTTCTGATTTTTGCTGCGACTTTTGCATTTGCAGCAGAAAAGGTAACAGAAAAAAAGACAACAGAAGCAGTTGCTCCTGAGACAACTTCTGTTACTGCTGCAACAGATGTAACACCAGCTGCAAAACCAGTTGAAAAGAAAGTAAAGAAAGTAAAGAAAGCCAAGAAAGCAAAAGCAGAAGCAACTCCAGTGGCTTCACCAGTAGCATCGCCTGTTGAAACAGTTCCAGCTGCAAAATAAATTTGTAATAAAACCTGCAGGTATAATTTCATACTACCTGCAGGTTTTTTGTTTAAAAACTGAAAATAACATACATTATTCTATTGAAAAAATTATAACATTTATATCTTACTTTTAGTAAATTTCTTTTTGTTGTATTTGTTGTTCATATCTTTTTTCAGTGTGTTTTTGAAAAAAACAATAATTTAATAATTACATTGTATTTGCTTTTGTGTATCTTACTAATCTTTTTTTGTCTATCTATATAATTATTGTATCTCTTTATAATTTTTTAAATTTTATTCTTGCATTATAATTTAGTTCTAATATTTTTTACCATTCTTATTAGATGTATTACTTCTTTATTAGTTTGTTTTTTTAATTGAAAATAAACCCTGTTTTTTTTAGAAATTGTACAATTTATTTTGTTTGCAATACTTAAGACAAATAAAAAGTTGACTTTTATGTAATAATTATTTAAAATTTTTATATATTAATTATATTTCTGGAGGCTTATCATGAATAAGAAAATATTTTCTAGTGTTATAATTCTTTTTTTATTATTATATTTTTTTAGTTGCAAAAAAAATGAATCTCCCACTCCACCTGTTTTTCCAACAACGCAACAACAGATTACTTATACAGAAACTATAACTGCAACAGAAACTATGACTGAAACAATTACCTCAACATTTACAATTACTCCGACGTTTACAATTACTCCGATAGATATTGATGATGACGGGATTTTAAATGATAATGACAATTGCAAATATATATATAATCCCAACCAGCTTGATTTTGACGCTGATGGGGTAGGTGATGCGTGTGATAATTGTATGATATATACTAATCCTGGGCAGGAAGATATTGACCAAGACGGCATAGGGGATGCATGCGATATTTGCCCTAATATATACAATCCCAATCAAGAAGATGTAGATTTAGATCATGTTGGCGATGTCTGTGATAATTGTCCTAATATCTATAATTTTGATCAGCTTGATTCTGATAATGATGGAATTGGAGATGTTTGTGATCCACAACCTTATTTTACTCATACTGCAACACCTACTTTTACTATAACAAATACATGGACAAATACATACACAATAACACCAACATATACTTCAACAATGACATTTACCAAAACATCTACTGCTACTGAGACATTTACAATGACTGCAACGAAGACATTTACACCAACAATAACTAAAACTGCTACACCAACATCAACAATTACACCAACAATAACACCACAAATATTTTCAAAAGTTTTTTCAGGAAGAATGTACAGTTTTGTATTAACCGATGATTTTAGATTTTTTGTGACTGGGCTTAATAATGAAGGACAATTAGGTATGGAAAATAATGATGATATATGTAATTTTACCCCTAATAAATCAATTCCTGATACAATAAAAAAAGTATGTGGTGGTTCTTTTCATAGTTTATTAATAACCGAAGCAGGTGGTTTACTATATGTAACTGGTGATAATGGATACGGACAATTAGGTAAAGGAGATAATAACGATATAAATAAATGGACACAGGTAACAAATATAACATCAAAGATTGTAGATATTGCCTGTGGACCTAATCATAGTTTAATTCTTGATAGTAGTGGTAATTTATATGCTGCAGGATATAATGAGTTTGGGCAATTGGGTTTAGGAAATACTTACAATGTAAATTCATGGCAGATTACTTTAACTAACGTAAAAGATATTGCATGTGGATGGGATAGTAGTTTTGCAATAAAGACAGATGGTTCTTTATGGGTTGCTGGTTTAAATGACTATTATCAGCTTGGGACAAATACAGCCCAAGGCTATTTAAACTGGACTAAAATAATTGATGGTGGTGTTATAAAAGTTGCCAGCGGATATAAACACAGTATTTTATTAAAACAAGATAAAACAATAATGGTAACAGGTTACAATAGTATTGGTCAATTAGGTATAGGGAATTACACAAATATGGAAAAGTGGACACAAATAGATTCTTTTAACAATGTAAAAGATGTGATATGTGGTTATAATTTTAGTATAATCCTTTTAGAAAATGGATATATATATGTCACTGGATCGGATGGAGTAGGACAGATAGGCGGTGGCGGCCATACAAATACATGGCGACAAATAATGATACCTGGTGTTCAATTTGTAGCATGTGGGGATTCGCATAGTTTTATTATTGCTAATGGTTATTTATATGTTACCGGTTATAATTATTATGGGCAGTTAGGAATAGGAGACAAGATAAATAGATATGGATGGACACCGATTTTTAAATTATTTTAATGTAAATTTTAAAATAAAAATTTATTTATTCAAATATATATAATTATATTGCGGTTTTAGTATTTTCTGCTTAGAATTTTTTATTATATAATTAATCTATACATTGATGTTGTAAAAGCAAGGCAGGTTCTTGATTTAAGGGGAAATCCTACTTTGGAAGTAGATGTTATTACTTGTGAAAGTGTTTTAGGAAGAGCTGTAGTTCCATCTGGTGCTTCTACTGGCACAAAAGAAGCAGTAGAATTACGCGATGGTGATAAAAAGAAATACGGCGGGAAGTCAGTGTTAAAAGCAGTAGAAAATGTCAACAAAATAATAGCAAAAGAAGTAAAGGCAATGTATGTTTTTGACCAAATAAAAATAGATAAAAAATGATTGATTTAGACGTAACTGAAAAATAAGGCAAAACTTGTTGCCAATGCAATACTTGGAGTTTCACTTGCCGTTGCAAAAGCAGCTGCAAATACTTTAAAACTTCCGCTTTATCGTTATATTGGCGGAACAAATGCAAAACTTTTACCTGTTCCAATGGCTAATGTAATCAATGGTGGGGCTCATGCTGATTCAAATGTAGATATTCAGGAATTTATGTTAATGCCTGTTGGAGCTCCTTGTTTTTCAGAAGCAGGGGTGCTGAGGCATTTCATGCTTTAAAATCAGTTTTGAAATCAAAAGGATATAATACGGCAGTTGGTGATGAAGGCGGTTTTGCGCCGAATTGTAAATCAAATGAAGAACCACTGCAATTACTTGTTTAAGCAATAGAAAAAGCAGGCTATAGACCTGATGTTGACATTGTATAATTACGTTAGACCCGGTTGCATCAGAATTTTATTAAGAGAACCATATAAAATTGATTATATTGAGATTTTTAAAAAAGTAGCAGAGAAAAAAATTGCGCTGGAGATTAATGCTCAGCCAGAGCGATTGGATATAACTGATATATATAAAAGAAGCAATTAAATACGGTGTAAAATTTATAATAGGCACTGACTCACATGTTTCACAAAGTTTTGATTACATTATTTATGGAGTTGGTAAAGCACGGCGCGGCTGGTTAGAAAAAGAAGATGTTATAAATACATATGCAGTGGAGAAGTTGGTTAAGTGGATTAAGAAAAGATAATGGCAGAAGTGTGTGCCGAATGCTAAATGAAAAAACATAAAATAATCATATATTACCCAGGGTAATGACAATTTTTTTATATTTTTTTTGATTGCTGACTCTGTTACAAACCTTTTTATTTCAAGTTTTGTTGGTGAAGCAATATGCAGGTTGTGATTTAGTAGTATATGTTTACTCCTTTACTTTGCAGGAAAGGAATATCTGTGTTTATCGCCTGACTGCTTAACGGGTTATTATTTAGATACAAAAAATCTCCAGAACCCAATCCGCCTTTATCGCAATTTGTGACCAGTGCAGTTATGTCACTTATGTAGTTGGAAGAAAGGTTAAGCCATTGCAGGTTGGTTAATCCACTTAAAGCATTTATGTCACTTATGTTATTGGAAGAAAGGTAAAGCGATTGCAGGTTGGATAATCCACTTAAAGCATTTATGTCACTTATGTTGTTGTAAGAAAGGTCAAGCGATTGCAGGTTTGTGCAACATTGAAGTCCTGTAATATTTGTAATATTGCTTGAAGAAGCATCCAGACTTGTCAAACCTGCTAAATCTGACGCATAAATATCTCCTGATGGTTTTCCTATTGCCTGTCTTATTATGTTTTCTAAATTTGAATCAGGGAAGTTAATTACCCCGCTGCAGGGAATCGGTGTATTAATAGGTGTGCTTGTTGGCGCAGGTGATGTCGGCGTTGTTTCTTTTTTTTGCACAAGTTGAAAAAACAATAAATAATGCTAATGTTAACATTGCATACAAAATAGATTTCCTCATGTCCTTACCTCCTGAAATTTTTATTTAAAAATTATATATTATATTAAAATATTTAATATGCTATGTATACTCCTTTACTTTGTAGGTAAGGAATATCTGTGTTTATCGCCTGACTGCTTAACGGATTATTATATAAATACACATAATCTCCTAAACCCAATCCACCAGCATTGCAATTTGTGACCAGTGCAGTTATGTCACTTATGTCGTTGGAAGAAAGGTTAAGCCCCAGCAGGTTGGATAATCCACTTAAAGGACTTATGTCACTTATGTTGTTGGAAGCAAGGAGCAGTTCATGCAGGTTGGATAATGCACTTAAAGGATTTATGTCACTTATGTTGTTGGAAGAAAGGTTAAGCTGTCTCTTATACACATCT
>JAOAIN010000040.1 GCA_026414685.1 Candidatus Goldiibacteriota bacterium | reverse complement strand
TGAAAAACAGGTAAAAGAAATAGCAACAAAAAGAGCGATTGAATTAAGACGACTCTCCGAGGAAAAGAAAAAGAAAAAAATGACACTTGAAGATTTTCATAAAAAAATAAAACTTGGTGCAGAAAAAAAATTATACTTAATCTTAAAAGGAGACAGTGTTGGTTCTATTGAGGCCATATCTGACGCAATCGCAAAAATTGCAGCTGAAACAGATATAAATATTCAGATAATACATAAAGATGTTGGAGATATTACCGAAAATGATGTTTTGCTTGCAGATGCTTCAAATGCCATTGTAATAGGTTTTTTTGTTTCAGTGCTGCCGACTGCAAAAGAATTGGCTTTAAAAGAAGGTGTGGAAATTAAAATATATCATATAATTTATGAAGTTGTTGATGCAATAAAAGCAGCTATTGCTGGTCTGCTTGAGCCCGAGTATGAGACAGTGAAAATAGGAGAGGCAGAGGTAAGGCAGAGATTTTTTATTGAAAGTGAGAATAAGTTTATAGCTGGCTGTTATCTTAAATACGGTAAAGTATATCATGATTCAATGGTCAGCGTTTTCAGAGGTAATAAAGAGATTTTGAAAGGTCTTGTTTCATCTTTGAAAAGGTTTAAGGATAGTGTAAAAGAAGTAAAGGAGGGTTTTGAATTCGGTGTGATTATTGATGGTTATAAAGATATTCAACCAGGTGATATACTTGTTTTTTATCAGGAAGTGCAGAAGGTGAGGAAGATTTAATTTATATAATAGTTTTAAATCATAAAAGTATGATGGATAAAGAATTTTTATTGAATATCATTTTAGAAGGATTATTTTCTTATCTTGTTTGTTCTTTATAATAAATTTAAAATTTTAATTACGAAATATTGCAATTGTTACAATAAAAAAATTTCAATAAATTTTAAAATTATATATTTATAAAAATGGATAGAAGCAATGAAGATTGGTTTACTTCAAATAGAACTTTATTTGAGCCAGAGCAGATCTTTGAAAGAAAAAAGATTTGTCCTGGAAGGATTGAAAAGTAAACTAAGAAATAAATTCAATATTTCCATAATTGAGGCAGACTATCAGGACAAATGGCAGAGAACTGTGATGGCGATTGCCTGCATAAGTAATAATGAGAAGATTGTTTCATCAACTTTTAATCAGATTTTAAATTTTATTGAATGTGAAAAAAAAGGTTTTGAAATTTTAAACAGTCAGATTGAAATATTATAATAGGTGATGATTATGAATGAAATACGTAAAAAGCGTTTGGAGAGTTTGTTAAAAAGAGAGATAGGTATGATATTACTACGTGAAATAAAGGATCCGCGTATTCATTTTGTTACAGTGACAGATGTAAGTATGACAAATGATTATAAAATTGCTCATATCTATGTCAGTATAATGGGGGACGAAAAAGAAAAAGAAAATAATTTACGGGGTTTGCAGAATGCTGCTGGTTTTATTAGAAAATTGGTCGGAGAGTCAATAAAAATAAGATATAATCCAGAATTGATATTTAAAATTGATGATTCTTTTGAAAAACAGAATAAGATATTAAAAATTTTAAAAGAAATTGAGGAAAATAAATTAAAATGACACAAAAAGAAGTTGCATTGTTAAAAAAAGTTTTTAAAAAAGCAAAAACAATACTTTTGACAACTCATAGAAATCCAGATGGTGATGGCGTTGGTTCTGGAGTTGGTTTGATGAGTATGTTACTTAAATTTGGCAAGAAAATTGATTTTGTAACCAGGGATCCTGTGCCCTTCATATATAATTTTTTACCTTATTATAATAAAATAAAAAAGTTAAATGCTGTGAAAAAAAAATATGATGTTGTGGTTTTTCTTGAATGCCCTGATAAAGATAGAAATGGGAAAATTATTGATTTCAAAAAAAATGCTAAACTCACAGTAAACATTGATCATCATTTAGGAAATACAAAATATGCTGATATAAATATTATTGATTCAGAAGCTTCCGCTGTTGGTATGCAGCTTTTTGAATTTTTTAAAAAGGCAGGATGGAAAATTGATTTAAACACTGCTATTGGTTTATATACAGCGATTATTACTGATACTGGTTCTTTTAATTTTGCAAATACAACCCCGCAGGTTCATAATGTTGTTGCGGAATTGATTGAAATGGGTGTGAAACCATCGTTTGTTTCTTCTAATGTTTATGCTACTTCTTTTGCAAGTACAAAACTTATGTCACTTATGCTTTCTAAGATAAAGATACAAAATGGAATTGGCTTTAGTGTTTTAACAAGAAAAATGTTTGAGAAAACAGGGGCACAAGATAGCGAAACAGATAACTTTATTAATTTAATAAGAAATATAAGAACTGTAAAGATAGCTGTGTTATTTAAAGAATATGGTCCAAAGGTTATAAAGGTGAGTTTCAGATCAAAGACCGGATTTGATGTAAACCGCGTGGCTTCTATTTTTGATGGCGGTGGACATAAATATGCGGCAGGTTGTATTATTCATAAAAATTTAAAAGAAACCATTTCCATTGTATTATCTACCATAAAGAAACAATACAGAAAATTATTGAATCAATGAAAGTACTCACTTCTATTACTCATTTCAAAAAAATAAAAAAGAAGGTTGTTTTAACTATAGGTGTTTTTGATGGTTTGCATATAGGACATCAGCATCTGATTAAAAAGACAGTAAAACTTGCAAAGGCAATAGATGGTATAAGTGTTGTTTTTACCTTTGATACCCATCCAGAAAAGTATTTAAATGAAAAAAATAAGATAAAAATATTAAAAGATACGGAATCAAAAATAAATAGGTTAAAAATTTTAGGGGTTGATATAGTTTTAATTCAGAATTTTAAAAAAATTAGGTATCTTTCGGCAAAGGATTTTATTAGTAAATATATCATTAAAAATATTAATTTATATGCCATTGTTACTGGAAAGGATTTTCTTTTTGGCAAAAATAAAACTGGCAATATTTCGCTACTTAGAAGATTAAGTGAAAAATATAAATTTAAATTACTAGTTATTCCAGATGTAAAGATAGAAAATAAAAAGGTAAGTTCTACATTGATAAGAAAATATTTAAAAGCTGGTAAAATAAAACTTGTTGAGAAGATGCTTGGTGGACCATATTCAATAACAGGAACTGTGGTTCATGGCAGACATATAGGTTTTAAATATCCTACGGCAAATATTAAACTCAAATACGAAGATATACCAGCAACAGGTGTATGGGCTGTCCGTGTTTTTTATAAAGACAAGAGTTATCTCGGAGCTGCAAATATAGGAACAGCTCCAACTCTTAAAAATGAGAAAAAGGCTCTGCTGGAAGTATATATTTATAATTTTCATAAAATGATTTATGGAGAAAAATTGCGGGTTGTTTTTCTTGAAAAGATAAGGGATGAAAAAAAGTTTAAAACACAAGAAGAACTAATAAAAAGAGTTGATAAAGATATTCAATTTATAAAAGAAAAATTTGGGAAACCATAAAATTCATGTTATTCAGAGCTATTAAAGTTTATTTTCAGAATTTAAAGTTTTTTTTAAAATTATCTCTTATTTCAATTGGGCTCGGGGTAGTATCTTTTGGTATTTTATTACCTGTTTTTCAGGCAGGATTTGGTTATATTTTTTCAAAGATGGATAAAGGAGAATCTGTTTACCATAAAAATATTTTTATTTATTTAAATAAGACACTTATCCTTTTTGCTTTGTGGTTTATACTACTTATTATTTTTATTACATCTGTAATTGGTATATTTTTGCCTGTTTTTGTGATTGCCTTTCTTTTATACAGCCCTTATGTTCTTGTGAATGAAGAAACCGGTATTTTTAAGGCGTTACAACGTAGCTGTGAAATTGTATTGAAAAATGGATTGTTTAAGCATCTTGTGATAACTATTTTTCTGATTATTTTTTTTCTTATTGGTTTATTGCCAGCTGGTTTGGGTGTATTTATTACTTTTCCTATTATAAGTGGATATGTTGGGATGATGTATAATAAATATAAAGATGTTAGGTAAGAATGTTTGGTAAGAATGTTCGCAAAAGATGTTCGGTAAAAATGTTTGCTAAAGATGTTTACTAAAGAAATAAAAATTAAGCAAATTTGGAAGAGTTGCAAATTTGAAAATTTTATAACTCGTCAGCCATTCTTACTTGATTTCTACCACTTCTTTTAGCAAGATACAGTGCATCATCAGCCAGTTTTAACAATTCTTTATAATTTTTTATTTTATTATTCCATACAGCAATTCCAGCGCTTATTGTTATCCTGAAATTTGCATTTTTTTCTTCGCAATAAAAGACAGTATTTTCAATTATGTTTCTTATTCTTTCTGCTACGTAATAGGTTGATTTATGGTCTGATATGGGACCTAAAATAATAAATTCTTCACCACCATAACGACCAATAACATTTATTTCTCTTGTTTTTTCTTTTAAAATTGTTGAGATTTTTTTCAAAACTTCATCACCGCATAGATGACCATAGGTATCATTTACATTTTTAAAATGATCAATGTCAATCATTATTATTGCCATAGGTTGATTTGTGCGTTTTGATAGAGAAAAAAATGATTTAAGTTGTTCATTTATATAAGTTTTATTATATAATCCTGTGAGTGGATCTGTGATTGCTTTGATTTCAAGTGATTCTGTTTTTTCCTGCAACTTATATAAGTCCTTTCTTAATGCATTTGATATATCCCTGTATGAAACAATACCAACAAGTTTATTATCTTTTATAACTGGAATTCTTCTAATTCTGTTTAAAGATAATTGTATAAAAGCATATTCAATATCATCATCAGGTGAGACAGTTACCAGTGGTGCAGACATTATATCACCTGCTGTCATTAAATGGGTTTTTTCTTTATATGCAATAATTGCTTTTATAATATCCCGCTCTGTTACAATACCTATTGGGCAATCATTTTTATCAACTATTACCACTCCGCCTAGACGGTGTTTATCCATCAGTTCGCATATAGTTAGCAAAGTGGCATTCTTATCTGCTTTTAAAACATCTTTTAACATTATCTGTTCAACTTTTGGTATCTGCATTTTTCCTCCTTTTTTTATATAAAAATTGTAGGATAATATTTATGATTAGTCAAATTTATTTTGTGTTTATAAAATTTTAAAATTTGAAATAAAAAAAATACAATTTTATAATTTTATATGTTATACTTTGTTAAATTTTTAAAAAAGGAGATTATATGCGTATTGGTATAGTAGGAGCAGGTATTGCAGGATTAACAGCGGGTTATCGTCTGGCAAAAAATGGCTATGAAGTAACCATATTTGAAAAAGATACTAAAATTGGTGGACTAGCAAAAAGCTTTGATTTTTCCGGTAACAAACTTGATTGTTTTTATAGGCACATCTTTAAAAGTGATATTGATATTATCAGATTGATAGACGAACTAAACCTTACAAATGATTTGATATGGAAGCAAGTAAAAATGGGATTTTATTATATGGGTAAGACATATAATTTTACTACTCCTATTGATCTTCTTTTATTTACTCCACTTCCATTTTTTGACAGAATAAAACTAGGGCTTATTTCATTATTTTTAAAAGATGTTAAGGATTGGAAACAATTTGAAAAAATAACTGCAAAGGAGTGGATAATAAAAAATTTCGGCTCAAAAATTTACGATATTGTGTGGGGTCCGCTTCTCACTCAGAAATTTGCAGAAAAGGCAGATAAAATCTCAATGACATGGCTTTATGGTAGAATAGCAGCCAGATTTAAATCAAGAGGATCGGGTGGTATAAAAGAAGTTTTAGGTTATTTAAAAGGTAGTTTTCAGAAATTAATAGATACACTCGCTGATGAAATAAAAAATTCCGGTGGTAAAATATATTCGGGATTAGCAGTTAATAAAATAAATTATGAAAATAAAAAGGTAAAGGGATTGACAGCTGCTGGAAAAAATTATGATTTTGATGGTGTCATTGTAACTTGTGCACCAGCTCTTATTAAAACAATGATTGATGTGAAAGAGGCAGGAATTGAAAAATCTGTAAATGCAATAGATTATCATGGCTCTGTTGCACTTGTATTTTCTTCTAAAAAATCATTAGGTGATATATATTGGTTAAATGTTGCTGATAAGCAGAGCCCTTTTGTTGCTGTTGTAGAGCACACAAATTTTATTACGAGAGAAAATTACAACGGTAACGTAATAATTTATATCGGAAAATATTTATCAATAGAAGAAGAACTTTATAAATTACCGGATTTAGAAATAAAAAATAGATTCTTTTCATATCTTAAAAATATAAATCCTTTATTTGATGAAAAAGATGTGATAGAATGGGTGGTAATAAAAGAGCCGTGGACACAACCGATTGTTCCTGTAAATTATTCAGATATAAAAATGGATTATAAATGTGATATAAAAGGACTTTATTTTGCGAATATGTCCATGATTTATCCAGAAGATAGAGGCATGAGTTATAGTGTAAAACTTGGTAATGAGGTGATAGAAATAATAAAAAATGATTTTGAAAAAGGAGATTTTTAGATGAAAATTTCAGCATTTTTTCCAGCGCACAATGAAGAGGCAAACATTGTAGAACTTGCCAAAAAGACATCAAAAGTTTTATCTGAGATCTGTGAAGATTATGAAGTGATAATTGTAAATGACGGCTCAAAAGACAGAACCAAGGAAGTTGCTGAAGAACTTGCAAAACAAGATAGCCACATAAGGGTGTTATCTCATGAAACAAACAGGGGTTATGGTGCTGCTTTAAAAACTGGATTTTATAATTCTCGTTTTGAATGGATTTTTTTTACAGATGGCGATGGCCAATTTGATGTAAATGAAATTAAAGAATTAATAAAATACACTGACAGGGCTGATTTAATCACTGGCTACAGAATAAAAAGGCAGGACCCTTTTATAAGAAAGATAAACGCTTTTGCTTGGGGGACACTTGTAAAACTGCTTTTTGGGTTTAGAGTAAAAGATGTTGATTGTGCATTTAAATTGATAAAAAAGGAGATAATTGATAAGGCAAAACTGGAATCAGAAGGTGCTTTGATTTCTACGGAATTACTCGCAAAGGCAACAAAAATGGGATATAAAATTTTTGAGATAGGGGTTCACCATTATCCGAGACGTGCGGGAACGCAAACAGGAGCGAAATTGAAAGTAATATTAAAAGCATTTATAGAACTTTTTAAATTTTACGGAAAGATGAAAAAATGGGGAAAAAATTAATTTTTTTATTTTTTATATTTTTGATTCCTTTTTTTATTTTTTCTGCTGGAGAAACAGGCGCGGATATTTTGAATGAAAAAAATGGAGTCAGACCGCTTGCCATAGGTGAAGCATATACATCAATGGCTGATAATTTAGAAGGAATTGCGTATAATCCTGCTTGTATCAGTTTTATAAAAAATCATGAAATAACAGGTTCGTATCTTTGGAAGTCGTTTGGAGTGACATCAATAAATGGTGCATATGCACAACCGATTGAAATCTTTTTTCTAGAAGGCAAAGGAGCCTTATCTTTTATTTACAGAACAATACCTGAAATTTCCAATTTAGATGCTTTGGATGAACCTGTGAGTTTTTATGACATACTCATAGCAGCAACATTTGCAAATAATCTTTTTTATTTTATTAAGAATGATTTATTAAAAGATATTCATGCAGGGGCAAGTATTAAATTTATTCAGGAGCAAATAGGAAACAATGTCGGCTCCACATTTGCTTTTGATTTAGGTTTTATTTTTTTACCTGCAGATTCTTTTTATAAACTGGGGCTTTCTCTTTTAAATGTTGGTATGCCCATCAAAACACTTCGTGCTGATGTGCAACAAGGAGATATAAATTTTGAAAGTTCACCCCTTCCTATAACATTTAGAATAGGGGGGGCATTCTCAATAAAAATAGATAAAGATAATATATCAACAATTAGCCTTGATTATATTCAGAATTTTTTTGAAGCTCCCAGGTTTGCTATAGGAGTTGAACATAGTGTTGTTAATATTTTATTTTTACGAATGGGATACAATATGTATACAGACACAAGACAGCCAGCCACATTATCAGCCGGTATAGGGGTATCAGTTACCACAATAGTTCCTGTGACTGTAACCGGTGAATTAAATTATGTACATAGGATTTTTATGTGGAATTGGTTTAATTCTCCGGATTCAATAGATGCATTATCTGTGGTGTTTAAGTTCTAAGTTAAGTTTTTGAATAATGTTAAGTAAGAATGTTTTGTAAATATGTAAATTATTAAATCATAAATCATAAATTTTACATCTTACATCTTACATCTATTGTTTGTTCTTGACAAAAATTTAATTGATGTTATATAATTATATATAATAGAAAAATCTATCAAGGAGGTAGGTAGGCTATGAATAAAAAAATCATATTTTCTTTAATATTTTTGATTTTTTCATGTTTAATTTTTGCTGAAATTTCATCTTTAAATACATATACTGCTGGTAATTATCCTAGGGGTATTGCAATTGCAGATGTGAATAACAATGGGAAAAATGAAGTAATCGTTGCAAATTTTGGAGAGGATACTCTAATAGGACAGGAGAATGATGTAGAGCCTATTTCATCTATTTCTGTTTTTTCTTTTAGTGGCGGCAATCTCATACAACAGATTTTATCAGCGGAGAAATCTCCGCGTGGTATAGCAACAGGCGATGTTAATAATGATGGTAAAATTGATTTTGTTGTTTCCAATTATGATGATTCATCAATAACCATATATACATTTAATAATAATTCCTATGACCAACAGAAATTAATTGTTGGGAAACATCCTGTTGGTGTTACGGTTGGCAATGATAGCGATGGTGTTTTTATAGCTGCTGCTGTTTATTCCGAAAATAAAGTTGTTGTATTTACGCAGGGCATATCTAAAACTGGATGGCAAAAACAGGAAATAACAATTCCAGGCAGCCCAACAGATGTAATAGCAGGTACTTTAAATAATGCGGTTTATATTGTTAGTGCGAATTACAGTGATGGCAGTATTAGTTTGATAAAAAAGACATCAACTGGACTTGAAAAAGAAAAAGATATAAAAGTTGGTGGTGGAGTATGTAAGGTTGAAATTGCTGATGTAACAGGTGATGGCAAAAATGATATAATAACTGCTAATTTTTATGATAATACAATTTCTGTTATAGAAATGGTAAATGGTGTTTTATCAGAACCCATCGTTTATAAATTAAATGGTTTAAGACCCAATGGCATGGCTGTGGGTGATATAAATAATGACGGCAAACTTGATGTTGTTGCTGCAAATCGTGACAGCGATACAGTTGATATACTGCTTCAAAATTCATCAGGCAAACTGGAACTTGCAAACACCATTACAGTTACAGAAGATAACAATAAAACCTATGGTCCCATAGAAGTTGCAATTGGTGATATAAATGGAGATGGTCTTGCAGATATTGCATTTACTCATATGAGAACTAATACTTTAAGGGTTTTATATCAGATAGGAAATATTGCTGGTGATAAACCTACTTTTGTTGAAAAACTATCAGATAAAAACGTATATAACTATCCCAACCCATGTTCGGATAAAACCACAATAAAATTTTCTCTGGATAAAAGTGCCGAAGTAAAGATTATCATAACTGATGCGAGTGGTAAGCAGGTCTGGCATAAGACACTTACGTCATCAGAGACAAGACCAGGTATAAATAATATTGAGTGGAATCTCGTTAATGATTCAGGTGCAGTTGTTTCAAACGGTGTTTATATTTTAAAAGTCATTTCAGGGGATGTTGTTGTTAATAAAAAAATTGCAGTTGTAAAATAAAAATTGGATAAAATAAAAGGCAGGAAAAATTTTTTCCTGCCTTTTATTTTTATTAGGGGATAAAATGAAGAGATTTTTTTTTGTATTTGTTTTATTTATTTTTTTATTTACTTACAGTTACGGAATACTGGGCACAGCCGGTGGACCTGCGCCTTTTCTTTCTATGGGAACAGGTGCACGTGCTGTTTCTCTATCCGGTGCTTTTTCTTCTTTTTATGATGACGTTACTTGCAGTTACTGGAACCCTGCTGCAATTTCTTTTATTAATAATATAGGATTATCTACAATGATATCTTTTTTGACACTTGATAGAAGTTATAATTATATAGGCGCTGTATTTCCGACACAGTTTGGGACAGTTGGATTTGGTTTTATTAATTTTTCTATTGGAAATATAGAAGGTAGGACTGGCGATACCGAGGAATTTTACCTATTTTCAGATACAGAGAATGCATATATTGCTTCCTATGGGTATAAAATATTCAAATGGATATCTTTAGGCGGTAATATCAAACTTATAGATATCAAACTTGCAGGATATGGTGCCAATGGTTTCAGCTTTGATGCAGGTATTTTTCTTATGCCTTTTGAAAATTTCTCCGCTGGTATAGTTTTTAGAGATTTTTTCAATGGTTTATACTGGTCAACTGGAACAAAAGAGCGGATACTATTTACAATGAGAATTGGAGTGATGGTGGAATTATTACAAAAAATGATAAAACTATCACTTGAAGGAGAGCAGATAGAAGCGCATGATGCAATTATTAAATCGGGAATAGAGATGGTTTTTTTTAAAATGCTTTTTTTAAGATGTGGCTGTTCCTATGGATTTTATTCTCAGGAGTTTGACTGGACGCTTGGAACTGGTATTAAAATAAATATTTATAATATTTTGACACATATTGATTATGCCATGTTAAAAGAAGAGTTTTTTACATCTTTTGATATAAATCATAAAATATCTTTGAGTGTTTATTTTTAATTATGGAAAATATAAAAAAATCAGTAATTTTTTTTATACCTATTTTTGTATGGTTATTTTATTCCTGGTTTTTTTTTGAATGGGCTTTAAATAAAAATACGAATAATTATAATTATTTTAAATTTTTATCATTTTCCATTTTGCAAGGCCGTTTTGATATTGATTGCCCATCTGAAACGCAGTGCCATGATTTAGTTGAATATAAAGGAAAGTATTATTTATACTGGCCATGGGTGCCGGCTATTATTTTTCTTCCATTTGTTGCTATAGTAGGAACAAATATCAGTGATATTCTGATTTCAAGTATTTTTGGTGCTTTTAATATTTTCTTAATAATTATCCTTATAAGACAATTATCTTTAAAATTTAATCTGGAAATTAAAGATGCAGAAGTAATCTTGTTGAGTTTATTTTGGGGACTTGGAACTGTTCATTTTTATATGTCTATGGTTGGCTCTGTGTGGTTTATTTCTCAAATTATGGCGCAGACATTTTTATTATCATCCATGATTTTGGTTTTGGTATTGCCAGATTTTAGGGGCTTTTTTTTATCAGGATTATTTTATAGCATGGCGGTTTATACGAAAAATGATTTGATATTTTCTATTTTATTTATAATTGCTATTTGGATATTTTTAAAGAAAGAAAACAAAAATATTAATTATCATATGCTCATTATTTTTTTATTACCCTTTTTATTTTTTTCAATTTTGAATTTTATTTATAATTATATACGTTTTGAAAACATATTTGAAAATGGTATAAAATACCATAAAATGGATTTTCACTTTAAAAAAAATTATATTAACCATGGATATCTTTCTTTTTATTATATTCCATATAATTTTCTTGTTGAAGTTTTATTACCACCACCATTCAAAACAGAATATCCATTTTTTGATTATAATCCTGAAGGTTTTGGATTTCTATGGAATTCCCCATTGTTTTTTTTAACCATTCCAATTTTTGTTGTTTATTTTAAAAAAATTTTTAAAAAAGAAAATAAAAATCTAAATATAAAAACCAAAGATATGATTCTGCTCACTGGATCATTTCTATCTTTGCTTTTTATTTCGCTTATTATTTTTTCTATAATGGGAACAGGCAGAGTGCAATTTGCAAGTAGATATTCGCTGGATTATCAGATTTTTA
>JAOAIN010000018.1 GCA_026414685.1 Candidatus Goldiibacteriota bacterium | reverse complement strand
TGTATCACCATAGGTGAAGTCACCATGAAAATAATCAATAAAACAAGGCATATATCTATTAAAGGAACAACATTTATATTTGTTATTCCTTCTCCTTCTTGTCTACTACTTCCTCCGTGCATGTGCACCCTCTCCATAATTTGCTAATAGAACAAGAGTTTTTCTAGTTACTGTATCCATTTCTACAGTAATATTTTTGACTTTATCTGTAAAATAGTTATATAAAAGAACAGCGGGTATTGCAACTGCAAGTCCACCTGCAGTTGCCACAAGTGCCTCTGCAATACCCACCATGACTATTTCAGGTCCTCCCCCAGCAGAAGCAGCTAGATCCCTAAATGCTTTAATAATACCAAGAACTGTTCCAAAAAGTCCAATAAATGGTGCAGTACTACCAATACTTCCAAGAATATTTAAATATCTCTGTAAATTTACCTTTTGTTCTGCCATTGTGGCTTCCATAAGCTTAGCTACCTCATCTCTTGGTAGATGTCGCTCTTCCATACCGGTTCTGACAACGATTGGAATTACACCCTTTGATTTTTTACAAAATGCAATAGCATCGTTATATTTTTCATCAATAATATATGCTTTAATCTGCTCTAAAAATTTATCCGAATCAAGTTTTGTCCTTGCAAAATAAAACCATCTTTCAATAGCAACAGCAACAACAATAATTGAAAGAATAAACATAAGAACAAGCACCCAACTACTTCTAATAACCTGTATTGCATCAATCTGATATGCACTGTGCTCCATACTTTTCCTCCTTCTAAATTTATTTTATTTAATTATTTTTTCTTTTCTTCCTTTTTTGTTTCTTTTTTATCTGTTGTTTCTTTTGGTTTTTCAACTGATTCTACCTTTTTAAAAAGATCAGGATAAGCATTTTTAATTTCGGCTATTCTTGCTCTCGCACCATCAATATATTCCTTTTTACCGCCACTGTCTATAATCAATTCATAAATTTTAACAGCATCAACCCATTTCTGTTTTTCTTCATATATGGTTGCAAGATTTAACAATCCTGTGCATCTGAATATATTATCTTTTGGTTTCATAGAAATCAATTTTGAAAATGCTTCTATCGCACGTTCTGAATCTTCAAGTGTATTATATATTTCTCCCATTCTATAGAATGCTTCTAATTTCATATCATCACTGCCTGTATCCACTATCTCCTGATATGCTTTGATAGCATCGTTATATCTCTTCTGCTCAAGATATATAGCTGCAATATGGGATGGTATGTCTTTTGTTTTTGTATCCTTGGGATATTCTTTCATATAACGTTTGTAGGCGGCTACCGCCTCATCTGTTTTCTTAAGTTCCATATAAACAAGCGCCACATTATACATTGCATTCTGTGCATATTCTGTCCCTGGATATTTCTCAATAATTCTTTCATAATAAAATGCTGCATCGGAAAAATTTTTTGTATTATATGCAGCGGTTGCAAGGCGAAACATCACGTCTGAAGTCAATTCGTGTTTTGGATAATTTTTTATAAATGTTTTATAAGCAGAAATTGCACCTTCTAAATTCTGCATACCTTCATAGCACGCTCCGATATAATAACTGCTATTTATAGCAAGAGCATCATTAGCAAAATTTTCAATAAGACGATTAAAAACTTCTATTGCTTTTTGAAACTTAGACGTTTGATAATAAATTTCACCTGCCTTATATAAAGCATCAACTACAAGTGATGATTTTGGATATTTATCAACAAATTCAAGTAACATAACAGGGTCTTCTTTTTTCTCTGCTTTTCTAAATGCTGCTCTCTGCATACCTTCTTCAACTGATTGAACTTTTTTAGAATCAGGATACTTTTTCATAAAATCTTCATACGCCTTCACAGCTTTTGCTTCCTGGTCTGAATTATAATATACCTCAGCAATTGCAAGCATAGCATCCTCTGCTATTGGATCTTTGGGCCATCTTGTTAATATTTCTTGGAAACCTGCAAGTGCTTTTTCATATTGCTGTGCTTTAAACAATAAATCTGATATTTTAAAAAGTGCTTCTGGTGCTCTTTTTGATTTAGGATAATTAGCCACAAGTGTCTGCCAGGATTTTATTGCATCACTGTAATATTCCTGAATTTCATAAACTTTGCCCTGTTGAAACAGAGCTTCTGCAACAAGCTCTGGATTACCTGCTTTTGCATAATTGTAAGCAAATTCTCCATATGATAGTGAAGCTTTATCAAAATTTTTTTCACAAAAATATGAATGTGCAATCAATATTTCACATGCCATTTTTACATCTTTTGAAATGTTTGGATTTGCCACAACATCTTTTGCCATGGTTCTTGCACCTTTATAATTTTCAAGTTCATAAAAACACCAGGCAAGATTAGCCCTTGCCTCTGTTACAATATCACTGTCATAATATTTATCCACAATTTCTTTAAATGCCTTAGAAGCCGGTCCAAACATGCCCATCTTATAATATGCCATACCAAGATAATAATACGCTCTTGCTCTTATATTTTGATTAGGTGATTGAAATTTAGAAGACATGATCTCCAGCATATGTGATGCATCACTAATAAGTAAACTATATTGTTCCTGATTATAATATGCAAGTTCTGTCATTAAAAGAGCTGCTTCTGTTAAATCTGTATATCCAAATTTATCAAGTAAAAATTTATAAGAAGTAACTGCATCTGCATACTTTTTCTGATTATATGAAGACGTCCCAAGAAGATAATATCCAAGAGGTAAATCTTTATGAGTTATAAATTTGGATGTGAATTCAGTCAAAATTGATTCTGCCTTATCAAAATTTCCTTGCACTAAATAACACCAACCTGACTTTACTTGAGAAGCGGACAAAGCTTCATGAATATCAGTATAATTTTGCAGCTGCCTGTAGGCAACAAGCGCAGCGTCATATTTTTTTAACATCCTTTGACATTCACCAATTAAATACTGAGCATACGCTTTTACCCTATTATCACCGGACCCTGTTAAAACTTTCTGAAATTCATTGATAGCTAGGTCATACTTTTTAGTCATAAAGAGAGATGAACCACGTTTGAAGCGTGCATAAGGAGCTAAATTACTGTTTGGAAATTTTGTTAAAAAATTTTCATAATCATTTGCAGCAACAGCATAATTTTCACCCTTATAAAATGATTCTGCTTTATTATATAATGCACTTTCTAAATATTTACTATCAGGATATTGCTCTGCAATTTTTTTAAATGCGCTGGCAGCTTCTGTAAATTTATTTGGAATTTTTAAATAACTATGACCAATATAATAATAAGCAATATCTGATTTTACTTGTTTTAATTTCTCCACTGCTGCCTCATATCTTTCTAAATAATAATCAATAAGACCACCTATTAAAAGTATTTTCTCGTCTTTTTTATAAAAAGGATTTCTTTCAAGAAAAGATGATAATGCACTGTCTGCTTTTTTATATTCTTTCAAATTCAAATAAGAAAGAGCAATTCCATACACCGCTTCCATATCAAACATTGATTTTGAATATCTGAATCTAAATTGATTCCATGTATCTATTGCGTCCAAGTATTTTCCCATATTATATTGACATTCCCCCATTTTATACATTGCGCTATCTGCATAGGAACTACCAGAAAAATTGTCTAAAAGTTCTTTAAATTCATTATATGCTTGATTATATTTCTTATCATTGTAAAAAATCATACCTTTTAAATATTTTGCTCGTGATGCTTCATATTTGTTTGAATCTTTCCATCTCAATATAAAATTATCTATTTTATCCAATGTCTCTTTTGAAGTAGGATTTGCCTTATATGAATTCAACACCATTTCCCAGTTATTTTCCATTTCTTTTTCTACATCTGCTGCTATAAGTAAACCTGCAAAAGCAAAAAACATTAATAAAATAATTTCATATTTTTTCATATGCTCACCTTTTTATTCTTCTAATTGTATTGCTCCAGGTTGTGAAGGAATAGAACTTGATATCTTCACCGACTCTGTATTTGATTCTAAAATCCTGCCTGTTTTATCCTTTACTTTCATCACACACTTATATTCACCATCAGATACCGGCAATCCTCTATCATCTTTTCCATCCCAAGTAACAAATTTTGGTGGTTTTTCATTGCCTGAGTAAGAACGGACAACATCACCATCTTCATTTAAAATATTCAATTCCCATTCTTCTATTGGATATTTTGTCTCTGCATAAATAGACACTGTTGTAGTCCTTTTAGTTCCAACTGGCGAGAATATTTTAGGATCCGCACTTAAGTTAATATCAAATCCACCAAATGCAAATGTAAGTGTGACACGATTTGAAAAACCTAAATCACCAAATCCAATTGCATAATCAATACGCACCGGTCTCCAGAAAAAACCTGCACCAAATGCTACTTCTGTTTCATCTAGTCCAGCACGTAAAGCAAGTTGCTGAAAAGGATAAATATCAATACCCATTCTAAACTTAAAATCCCTGCCACCAAATTCTTGCTCAACATCTATAGCAGGCATCACTCTATCACCGAATAATTTTAATGCAACGCCACCTTTTAATATAACCGGATATGTTTCTGCTGTATCTTGAAGTTTTAAACTTGTAGGTGGTAAAGCATTAATAACACTTAAACCAAGAGAAAAATAATTTGATGGTGTCCAAATAACTCCTGTATCAATACCAAAACCAGTAGTGCTTGATGCAAAGTTTATCTGATTTATAATTTTTAAATTCAAACCAAAAGCAAGCCAGCTGGTTATTTCACGACCATAGGATAATATAAATGCTTGATCTGCCAAATCAAATTTACCAAGTTCTGTCCATTGTCCATCTCTTGCGTCAAAATTCATTGAACTCAAACGCACATAACCAAAAGCAAAAGTCCCTATACCTGATATTGGATAAGTTACAGCGCCAAAATCATACATTGTGTCTTCAAATAAAAAAACATGTTGCAAAGCTATTTGAATCGGATTTTGTAATGCAAGCCCTGCAGGATTGTAATAAATAGCAGAAGGATCATCAGCAAGTGCTGTAAATGCTTTTCCCATTGCTAAAGATCTTGCTCCTGCTCCCCAGTTTAAAAACTCACCAGGAGAACCATAATCACCCTTAGCAAACAAAGTAAATGGAATAATAATTAAAACTGCCAGTAAAGCAGTTATTTTTTTCATATATGCCTCCAATATGATTTAGGATTTTTGATTTATAATTTACCAATATATTTAAAATTTATATTTTTAATTCTTTAAATCTCAAATCTTAAATCATAAATCTTAAAATTGTTTTATTTTCTCACTGCTATCTTTCTAGTATATTTCTGTGAACCAGCTGTTATATAACAGATATAACCACCGTTCCCAACAACATGGCCACGGTTATTCTTACCATCCCATTGTAAGGTTACCATATTTCCTGTTTGTTGTATTATATCTTCTATTTCATTTTTAGTCCAAGTCTTCTCATAAACAAGTCCACCAAATAAATTATATATTTTCATATTAACATCTATTGCTTCTGTAAGTAAAAATGAAATGTTTGTTGATTCAGCACCTGCTTTAAATGGATTAGGATAATTTGATATACCAATAGATGGGTCAACAAGTGATACATTTACAGATGTATATGTGACCTGTATCGGGCTGCCATAATACGTGCCACGTATACGACATATGCCATTCAAATAGCCACCAGTAAATGGTGCTATGGCTATTCCATTTTGTGCTGTATATGTAGTAAATGTTGCAAATCCACCAAAATCACCTATTCCAGTTGAAATCCCTGGTAAAAATTCAAGATATACTTCTGCATTAGGAACTGGATTACCACCAACATCTATAACAGTTGCTATTATATTTGAAGCAGTTCCAGACCTTATATTTTGTGGATTGGCTGTAAGTGTAAGTGTTGCATTTAAAGAGTTTGCTCCAAAATCAATTATACATGAATATGCTTGTGCAATAATACCACCAGGGTCTCTTACTCTCAATCTTATTCTCTCTGCTCTTGTGTAACTCTGATCATGCATTATAAACTCACCATTCATAACAGTTCCATTTTGGACAGCAAGTGTTCCATTTGCAATTATGCCAGTATTTGATGCCAGCACTGGGTCTAATTGAAATAAACTTGTTTTATAAACTCTATAACCTGTATTTATATCAACAACATTTATTGTTAATGAGAAAACATCTGGATAAACAACTGCTGTTGTTGAATTTGTACCAGTTCCATATGGAACTCCATTTACAATTATCTGGAATCCCAGATCCTCACCAACCAAAATATTTACACTCGGAATACATTGTGGATCAAGTGTTTTATTTAAATTGCCAGGTGACATATCATAGGAATTAAATTGTGCTATGGTCTGTGTAGTTGCAAATATTGTAGCAGTGAGTGAAACTTTACCAGGTGCTGAATCACCTAAATTACCAAAAAAGTAATTTCCTGGCATAGGGAAAGAGCCAGATGAAAAATTAGCACCTGTTGCATATACTCTTATATTATTAGTAGGGCTGATTACAGGATTACCATATATATCACACGCCTGCACAGTCACAGGAAAAGGTCCACCTGATACTTGAGCCATTGCTATACCTGTAACCCCATTAAACCAACCAGCAACGCCTATTTTACCAGAACCCTGGGCAACATATAATCCAGGCACAAGTGTCTGCAACCCATAAGGATCTCCTGCAAGTGTTGTAAATGTTGTTGTAGTATAATCAGCAATACCACCATATGTGGTTGAAGCAGAGACATACATACCTTGTTTGGCTGTATGAAATATAAGATAAACTGATTTCTGGCCTGTTACCCAATCAATCGTTGTGGGCGTAACAGGGACTCCATATGGATCATTTGACCATACATTAACAGTATGTGCAGCTAAATCCGGTAAATTTGTAACTATATTTCCATATGCATCGCATGCATATATAATAAATTCATAACCAGATGGTGAATGTGTAGCATCATTTACAACAGCTCCTGCCGGAAAGAAAGGTGCACCCTCTACCATTGGGAAATTAATAGGTGTTGTTCCTGTAAATACGCCATTTATTCTATTCATACCGCCATATGGATAATATACAAGCAAGCGTTTATATTCATTGGGAATTGTTACAATATTATTACTGGTTCCTGAAATATTAGAATAACTTGCTGTAATCCTTGCAGATGTTTCAGGTGCTTTGAAAAGCTGGACACTCGCAACCACCTGACCCTTTGAAAGCGTGTATTGCACTGGATACATGGTATTTGAGCCTGTAGATGCTATTAAATTTACTGTTTGATTAAATGGTATACCACCGTTTCTATCATCACATATATTCTGATAAGCGTCAAGCGCATGAATAGTAATATTAAAAGGAACACCTGCAACCTGTGGTGTTGAAGGTGCATATATCCCAAAATGATCAACAGTAGTATGTCTTATATAAATCGGTGGTGATGTATTATTATTCAATGAGCCACCTGGTTCTGCAGTTATTGTTTGATAACCACTTGCAGAAACTTTTCTTAAAATCATGCCTGTTGCAGTTTCAAATGCACCGCTGCTTATATTTACAACTGTACTTAAAGGATTCCCATTTAGTGTTGCATTTGTATCTGTGGATGACACTGTGCAGGTTCTGGTTGAAAGATCATAAATTCTATTATAATTTGCATCAACATAATAAATTTTTAAACTAAAGCCCTGACCTGCTTCTACTACTTTAGGTGAACCATCATATCCTTTATATCCAGGAATACCAACATGTTTTAAACCAGGTTTATGTGTCATACCATCAACTAAAACAAGAACATTATCAAGTGGACCCCACATGAGTTCAAAATTATTTGACTGCCGCACAATATTACCAAATTTAACTTCTATATTTGCTCCACTACCATCAACACCAGTTGTCCTGGCTCTATACATTGTTACTGTCATATTACAAATACCATTTACAAAAGGTGCTGAAGTTGTCGGTTCAATACAGTATTCTGAATCACTGTAATTTGTATTTGAACCAATTTTAACTGTAACATCATTAAATCCAGTTGCAATTTCTCCATAAGAAGAATAAGCAACTATTCGTATATTAAATGGAACACCTGCTTTTTGAGTACCTATTGGCGCTCCACCCGGGCCTGTTATCTGAAAAGTGAATATATTAAATACATTTATAGTCGGAGAACTATCAGAAGCAATACCACCAATGGATTTGTTAGAAACAGTGATAAAGAAAGATGATGATTCCTGATTATATTGAACGGCCATAATGGCTCTGCCATTTGTTAAAACCCCTTGTTTAGGTGGCTGTGTAAGTGTCTGACCAACAGGCGCTGCAAGTGCATTGTTATTATCATTCGTGGTCAACTCAATTGTATTCGTATTACCTGTTATCACATTCCACCAGGCATCGCATGCATTCACAGTCACATAAAATGGTGTGCCAACTATTTGTCCCATAGGAGTTCCATCTTCTCCATCTATGGTCCCAGGTCTTGCAGTCATACCTGGAACTATTACCTGCATTCTATTTAAGGAACCAGGATTTATTAATACAGGGTCGCTATAGCCTATACGTCCTGTATTTGACTGCGGAGTATCAAGTTCAACATCAGATACAAATAATCTCACAGTATATGTTGTTGCCCTGTAAAAACTTACATTCAATGATTTCTGCCCTGTTCCTGCTGTAAATGTAACATGCCATCTATGTCCTACCAATTCTACATTGGTCCCGGATAATCCAATTGTTGTTTCATATGGCAAAGCCCAATCAGTATCAGGAGAAGTAACCCAAACATTACCATTGTAATTAGTTACAAGATTACCATACTGGTCAAGTGCTCTAATAACCATTGTGGTTTGATTACCTGCTGTCTGTGGAGATGATATACCTGCTATTTCAAAACGATAGACACTACTAGCTGTTGCTAGTATATTTACTGTTCCTGGTGTAACAGAAGTTGTCTCGTCTGTAACTGTGATTGTTTGCACGCCTGATGTCTGAAAAATAAAATTAAATGTGCCTGTGCCACCGCTTAAATCAATATGCACAGGAAGTGTAACACCATTTGCAAGAGCATTAGCATCTGTTGCTTCAATTCGTACCCTATCACTTATGGATGTTATCTGATTGCCATATTGGTCAGTTGCATACACTATGACTGAAAAAGAAGTTCCAACAGTTTGATTTGATGGGGTGCCAAATTTGCCACCATTGAAATAATCGCCAGGATCATATGTCTCACCAGGTGCTATTAAAAGTATTTTACTAAATGAAGACGGGGCAACATTAAAATAATTTGATTCGCCTGTTATGGCACCATAAGAAACACGTATAGAAACATTAACAAGACGCTGGAAAATACGGACACGTTCTGTGGCATTTATAATACCATTCACAAATGTTACAGGGGATGTTGGCACAGACCAGTTATTTGAATCAACAGGTGAGCCACCTGCTAGAACCTGCAGAGTAACATTATCATTAAAACTTGTAACTGTGTTATTGTATTGATCTTGAGCAACTATATATAAATTGATATTTTGTCCTGCAATAACATTAGATGGAATATTTTGATAAAATGAAAAACGATATAACGACCCAGCTACTACTGGGACATTGTTAGTATTTGCAGTTGCACTCCCGCTATGTGTCGCAGTCAATGTCTGGGTACCAGCTGTTCCGAGTGTAACTCTAATATATGCTTTACCACTTGTAAATGATGTCGTAACAGGTGTTGCAGAAAAATTTGGATCAGATGAAGACAAAGTTACAGTGCCTGTTGCAGATGTTACTGTGTTCCAATATGCATCGCATGCGTATATAGTTACATAAAAATAACTTCCTGCTGTCTGTTGGGAAGTTGTTGTTGAGCCATCAATTCTACCATTTCCTGTATTTTTGCCAGGATCAATTGATTGTCCTGGTCCAATTATTAAAAGCCGATTAAGAGTATTGGCATTAACTGCAAATGAATTTGAAGAACCAGACGCAGCAGGCAAAGTGGACGTGCATGTAAGAGTAACTGTCTGAGAACCCTCTGTTGCATCATAAAGTACGATATTTCCGGTTGCAACACCATTTATAAATTGTGCAGTTCCAACATTAACAGTATAAGTAAGTCCTGTATAACTGGCTGTTATTATTCCTGTTCCATTAAAACTCGTAACTACTCCGCCACCAGTTCTGACTGCAGTTATTGTATATGAGATATTATTTCCGGCGGTTTGGGGTGAAGAAATTGTAGCAAAAGAAAAACTCTGAATCTGCTGGGAAGTTATGGTAACACTATTATATAAAATCCCACCGCTGGGCAGTGCATCAATCCGCACATCTCCATTCACTGATGCAGAGATGGTAACCTGTATATATTGCTTGCATGTTGTTATAGCTCCATGGGATAAACTTAATGTTGCTGGATTGGGATTAAAAGTGGTGGATTGAGATCCAGATAATGTCACTGTGCCATTTGTGGATATAGGTTGCCAACTGGAATCATCTACAGAATATACAGTTACATAAAAAGGCACACCAGCTGTCTGTGGGTTTGGTGTGCCTGTTTTTTGTGAACCAGGAGTATATGTTTCTCCAGGTGCCTGTATTAAAAATCTTGTTGCACCATGGGCAACACTCATACTTAATAAAATTGTTAAAATAACGAAAAAAATCGTTTTATTTTTTAAATTCATTTATCAGACCTCCTGTTATTATAAGGTCCTTTCACAATTTGTTAATATAATAATAAAAAAAAATTATAAAATCAAGTTTTTTTTAATAAATTTTAATTTTTTATATGCTTATAATTGTGCAATAAAATTAACGAAATATTTAACCCCAAAAAAGTATCTGTTTTTATTATATCACCCGCCAAAATTAATTAATTATATAAAATATCAATATTATTTTCCTTATCTTTATATGTTTTTTCCCCAACCGGTAAAATAAAACTAAAAATATTAGAATTTTCTGATTCATCTGTATGTTCAAGCCATATTCTACCATTATGGGCTTCTATTATTGCCTTTGAAAGGGTGAGTCCTAATCCTAAACCCCTTTTATAATCGTTTTTTTCCTTTAATAAATTATTATCAAAAAATTTCCTGAATAATATCCTTTTATTTAAATATTTTATTTTTTCTCCATGGTCTTTAATAGAAATTTTAACATAGTCATCTTTATCATATAAAAAAGATCTAACAGTGATATTGATTTTGGTATTCGGGAAACTAAATTTAAAAGCATTTTCTAAAAGGTGCGATAAAACCCTTTTAATTTTATCTTTATCACATCTTAATTTCTCTATACCATCAAAAATATTAATTTCTATTCTCTGTTTTTCAATATTATCTATATGTTCCTCATCAATAACATTTTTAATTAAATCTGCAATATTATGTTCCTGTATTTTTAATGTTTCTTCACAATTAATTAGTGAATAAAGTAGGATAATATCCTCAATCAACAATTTAATTTTTTTAACATTTTTTTCTATATTTTTCAGGACTTCCAGTTGCTCTGGTTTAAATTTGCCGAATTCTTCCATTAAAAGTAATTTTAACCAACCAATGATGGAAGTTAAGGGTGTGCGTAATTCCACAGAATATTTACTTAAAAAATCAAGTTTATGTTCTTTAATCTTTTTTATACAGAATTCATCATTTACAACGCATTTATTAAAAATGGCAGATGTTGCTTTTTCTTCTAGTTCCTTAAGTTCAAAAGGTTTGATTATATAATCCACAACACCATATTTTATAGCATCCAGAGTTGTACTGAGTTCAGGATATGCTGTTATAATAATTACAGGAATTTTTTTAGAATATTCCTGTATTCTTTTAATCATACCTATGCCATCAAGCCTGTTCATCCTAATATCCGATATTATCAAATCACAATCCTCTTTTTCTATGACATCCAGCGCTTCTCTTCCATCTATAGCAAGTTTAACATTATAACCTTTATTCTCAAAAAACATTTTAAGGGCTTCTCTGATTGTATATTCATCATCAACAATGAGAATAGACCGATTTTTAGGATTATCAGAAGGTTTTAAAAAATCCCTTTTATCATACATTTTTTACCCTCTATATTATTAGTTTAAAAAATTACTTTTTATATTCTGAAAGTAATTTTCTGTATTTTTCCAACATCTGTTCATATTTCTGAACAATGGCAAGATGTATATCCAGTTTTTTTTGCTCCTTATGCTCCCACAACAAACTCCTAAAAAATTCAGAAGTATTCATCCCCTCCTTTTTTGATAAGGTCTCTGCAAGTTGTTTTTCTTCATTGTTAACCCTAATTAAAATCTGTCTGTCTTTTCTGTTTTTGCCTTTGCGTCTCATCTGGATACCTCCTTATAAATAATTATTTTTACATTAATATATATATAATATTTTATCAACAAAGTCAAGAAATTTAATAAAAAATATTAGATAGAAGCATTTAAAAAAGATATTTTAAGACTTGTATTTTATATAAATAGATTTTTGATTTTCAGTTAAAAGACAGTAATATAATATTTGATATTTAAAATATTTATTATTTTAAATCATGAATAGATATTGACTTTCTCTTTTAAAAACTCAATTATCATTTTTTATTTATTTAATTAATATTCTGATTTGATTTACTGCTTTTTATAACTGAAAATTTCGTTATTTTTATTTCTTTTTCACCTGTTGTTTTTTTCGCCTCTAAAACGACAATATACAATCCACTTGACACAGAATCACCGTTGTCAGTTTTTAAATTCCATTTTATTTTTTTGTCTGCCAGATTGCCATTTATCTTTTTAACAAGTTCCCCTGCAATATTATAAATCTTTATTTTTATATCACCTTCTGCAACTCTGAACCATTCAATAGTGATTTCTCCAACATCCCATTCGGTAAATTTTGGATTCGGATATATCTTCGGATATAAATCAGGATTCTGCGGATCATAAAGTACAGGTTCTTTATTTTCTTCAACAAAAATAGTAACTTTTTTAGATGTAATTACCTGATAACCATCCTGTCTTTTTACCTGTATCTGTATTTCATAGGAGCCATTTGTAACAAGATAACCATTGGAATTTTTTCCGTCCCATTGTAAAACATTACCCTGCCCACAATTAATATCAACTGTGCCACCTTTTGTTATATGCAGCACATCAGGTATTGATGGTCTTATTTCATTTCCTAAAATATTTTTTTTCTCAAACCATCTAACAATTTCTCCGGCTGTATTATAAACATTTACTCTTATATACTCTTCTGTCCTTAAGAGATGTATATTTAAAATGGTTGTCTGAATATGTCCATATGGATCCTGGACCGAAACTTTAATATAATAAACACCACTATCAACATTTTGCCCGTTTTCATTCAAACCATCCCATACAAAATTAATTCTTTCAACTCCTGCACCCATTTGTTCTGGTGTCCATATACCTGGAATACTTATTATAAGCGGAGATTGTTCAGGATTGAATATATTTGCCATTTTATCACCGACCAGTGTTTCAACATTTAAAGTATTTTTATTTATCATAACTTCTTTAATTAATCTCACCTTTTCTCCTGCCTCATTATATGCCACTATTGTTAAAAGATATGGAAATGAAATAGTTGTCGGAGTAATTGTAGGTGTTTCTGTCACAGTAAATGTTTCAGTAAATGTTACTGTTTCTGTTGGAGTATGTGTCATTGTCCTTGTAGGAGTATTTGTCCTTGTCCATGTATAAGTGTCTGTTACTGTTCGTGTTGGTGTAAATGTCCTTGTTACAGTCATGGTATATTCAAGAGTATCTGTAACTGTTGGGGTTGCAGTACTTGTTGAAGTGGGGGTCCTAGTCAATGTTTCAGTGGGTGTTGATGTTGGCGACCTAGTTTCTGTATGAGTTGGAGTTGCGGTTCTTGTAAATGTTATTGTAAATGTATGTGTAGGAGATGTTGTATCAGTATTGGTAGGCGTAAATGTAAGTGTTGGTGTTGCTGTTCTTGTATCTGTATTAGTCGGTGTATTTGTAAATGTGGGTGACACTGTTCTGGTATTTGTATGAGTAGGTGTATTTGTAGGGGTATCAGAAGATACTGTTATTGTAAAAGTTCTGGTAAATGTATGTGTGAAAGTAAATGTCTGAGTCGGAGTACTGGTAAAAGTAGGCGTTGGAGTTCTTGTATTTGTTTGAGTATATGTATTTGTAGGTGAAGGTGTGTCAGTTGAAGTTGGCGTTGCAGTTCTTGTATTTGTATTTGTATAAGTTGGTGAAGGGCTAACTGTATTTGTATTGGTCGGTGTATTTGTCCTAGTTGGTGTATTTGTAAAAGTAGGCGTTGGACTAGGAGTATTTGTTGATGTTGAAGTATTGGTATA